>JAITIZ010000291.1 GCA_031279215.1 Planctomycetaceae bacterium | reverse complement strand
TCCATAATAACCGTTCAAAAATTCGTCAAATAATTTATTTTCATCGAGTGCCGGATTCCACAACAAATGCGAGATCACCCAATTTCTCATACGTACAAAATCTCCGGCAGTACAATAAGCATCACCTTGTTCAAATAAACCAATCGTATGGTGATCCGTAAAAAAACGGATATTCGGAGCTAACACCCGAAGATTCGGATGTGGTAACATATACGCCGCAAAATTTGTAACGTAATCCCAGACAAAAAGGTTGTCGGCAATTTTACTCCAACCTTCGATATCTTCTCGTATCGAAATATTCTGTTCGCCGGTTCCAAGCGGTTGGACAAACGAACATTCAATCGTACAAAGACGAATAACAACATTCTTTCGCGGCTTAACCAGTTTCGGCGGTTTTCGAGTGTATTGATAGGCGAGCGTTTCCACCCAAACATCAGGAAATTCCTTTTCAATTGCTTCCGCAACTTTATTAACGAAACGAATAAGCACACCCGCTTGATTGCCTTCCTCTTCGGCAATTGCCGTACAATTTTTACATTCACAATATCCGCGCCAATCATTTTGACTAATTGAAATAAATTTGGCATCAGGATTTTTACGGAGAGATTCAATTGCATTTTTGGTCAATTCTCCACACATTGCGTCGTTTGTCAGACAAAGTTGAGCGCGATTGTGTTTCCGTTCACCTTTGATTTCACTGTACCAATCAGGATGTTCTGCAAAATATTTGTTCGGCGGAATCAGAGGAAAGAATGAATGAGCAAAATACAGAAACCGATGATGACCGCCGTATTCCGGTGTTGTCCGAATCATATTACCGTTGCACTTCATTCGCGTTGCGAAAACACCGTCGAATGCGTCACGGTAATACGCCTCACGATAAATCAATTTCGGAGCGTATTCGATATTTTGTGCGGGAATATCGAGTGTTGGTTTTTTCGGAATAAACGATTCGGTTGAAGTCCACCACCGAACACCAACAACATCTTCGAGTAATGTATTAACAGCGTAAAGTGTTCCGCGTTGCGGATGTCCGAGCAGAACAAGATTTTTACCAATTGATTTGATCACAATTCCATCATAAGGAATTTTCGCAACATCTATTTCCGGCAAAAGTTCTTTTGCCCGTTTGGAATTTCCGACAACAATTTGCGGCTTAGCAGCATCAACTTCGGATTCCTTAACAATAACGAAATCGGCTCCGGTTACAGTGTCGAGATGTTGTTTCAGTTCTTTTGCCGCTGTTTGTTCCAATGGTGTTGCTTCGACCGGCAACACGATAACATAATTGGTTTTGCTGTCTGCTGCAAGCGTTAATGTTTCCGCAGCAAAAACGACAGGATTGAAAATCAATATGAGAAACGAAACAGCAACAAAGTTAAAAAAATAAGTTTTCATAAAAATCTCCTAAAATTTGAGGGTAAAACAGTTTTTGTACAAAATTTATAAACGATTGAAAAACGGTTGGAATTTCGACTGACGATCATTTATTTCGAAAAAAGTTCGAAATTCTGTTCACCGCCTTTGGTAGTTACCGTACAGGTAAGTATTGTTTTTATACTCTTCACACTTTAAATTTCGGTTTTCGTTTTAAACTAAACTCGCCCTGAAAGGGCAACATACTGTAGTTGAGAGTGGATAGTGGATAGTTGAGAGTGCCGCAAGCGGAGTTATTGCCGTTGTGGTAGTAATCCGCTTGTGACACTATCCACTCTCAACTTTCCACTCTCAACTATTATGTTGCCCTTTCAGGGCGAAGACCTTTTTAAACTTAAACAATTATTCCAATGATAGATTACAAAAATTTATTTATCGTTTTTATCTAAAAAATTACAAAAAATAAAAAACGAATTTTAAAGTGTAATTGGTATATATTTTTTCTGGAATAATTGATTCAAGTACTGATTCCATTTTTCTATTTTTCCAACGAAAATTGGAATTGATTCTTTTTCTTTTCGACGGTTACGGTTAAACCGGACTTAGCGGGATCGTTATATTTTAAGGGAATTAGGCTTTCAAAAATAGGTATTTTAGCTATTCCGCCAAGATTTTTTTCTTCACGAAACGAGGACGGTTCATCCTTGTCGCGTGAAATACTTACACGGTATTCTCCTGTAACAGTCCCTGCATTTTTGGTTCCGCCACGAAGGGATGTCAACCGAAAAATTCCTCGTTCGTTTGTTGTTCCGCTTGCGGCAATACCTGTGTCATTGACCGGATGAAAAACAACCAACGCATTCGTCAATGGTTGCCCATCAAATGTAACACTTCCTTCAACATATTCCGTTCTTGGTCCGTCGTTCTTCGAACAACCAATGAAGCAGAACAACATAAGTAAACAATAAAGTACGAAATTTTTTGTTTTCATTGTTAATAATAGTAAAAGTTAGAGGTTAAAAAAATTGTAATTCTTCAATGGAATTTTTGGTTTAGCCGCAAGGACTACCAAGATAACGCAAAGAACGCAACATTTTTAATTCATATTATTCTTTGCGTTTCTTGCGAAACCTTAGCGTATTTTGCAGTTCAAAAAGAAAAAAACAAAAAACGCTGAAATGTTACAAAATATTCATGCAACATTTTGCTGGAATGTTACATGAATATTAAACATTCGGGTTTGATGTTCATTCGATTGACTTGCTTTCACCTCCGCCGGTTGAACCTAAAGCTCCCCAAATACCCCAGAAAGACGGACCGGAGTAAGCCGCTGGGAAATTGGCGGTGGAAGAAGGAAGACCGGAAAGTGTGTTCAAATCCGTTAGGATTGATCCCGGATCAATCGTATTGGAGAAAAATCGTACACTGGCATCAGCCATTGAAGCGTTTACTCCGCCAGGATGATAACTTGATGCGGTGTGAATTGTATTGCTACCTTCCATACGTTGCCATGTGGTTTCTATAGCGCAAGACGGATAATTGGGCGGCAAAATGGCATGAAACATTGCAAAATTTCCACATCCGTCAAACATCCGACTTCCCGGACCTGCGCCGTTGACTGCGATGGATGGTGATGTAATCATGGTTCCCAACGATTGTTTCGAGGCACATTCTTTAGGATAAGCACCAGTTGTGCGATTAAAATTAACATGTACCAAAAAACCTTTAAGAGGAACATTAGTAGACGAATAAGTACTGCCCATCATTGCAGCTTCAGACCACATCAGTGTATTAGACAGTCCATCGGAAATAACAGCGAAATCACAAGACCCCGGTTCACCGTTGGCACCTCGTCCTTTTCTAAAAACACCGCGAAGATCACCGGGATCGTACTGATAAGCCGGAACAAGATCACCGCGACATCCAAGGTAATTCAAATATCGATCCGCCAAATTTTTGTTAGAATCGGAAGGACATAGAAACGCTGAATTTTTGAATTGTACTTCAGATCGCCATGCGTCAAGTGAACCGATTCGAGCAGTGTAATCATCGTAAATTGCCTGCTGCTCTACGTAGGGAAGAATTTGAAATATGTGGTTCCAACGCCATACTTGTCTTATTCCCGGTCCTAATGGGTCCCAAAAATCAGATGCAGCAATTTTCGCACAATATTGGTAACCTTCTTCTGTGTTAACTGTTTGCGGGAGTCGATTGTGTGTGCCGTGCAAAGTGTGCACCGCTATCGACAATTGTTTTATGTTGTTGACACACATTGAGCGTCTTGCAGCTTCGCGCGCCGCCTGAACCGCCGGTA
>JAITIZ010000219.1 GCA_031279215.1 Planctomycetaceae bacterium | reverse complement strand
ATTTGCCGGCGGTACGAAAAACTGTTACCAATATTTATTGGGTAGTTGTATTGATTGGGGACAAGACGAATATGAGTTACGTGATTGGTTCCGAAAACATCCCGAAGCAAAACCGTTATACATTTCCTATTCGCCGTCAATTCCATTAGGAAACCTCGGTATTCAAAATAATGGAATTGTACCGAAATTGCCGGAAAGAGGTTGTTGGATGATTATCGGGGTCAATGAATTGTATGACCGAAAGGGGAAATATAACGAATACCATAAAATTCAACCTGTTAACAAAATAGGAAAAAGTATTTGTGTTTTTTATGGCGATCAATAGAATATTTTCTCAAGACAATGAAATTAGGATTTAACCCAGTACATCAAAACCGTAATCAATTTTTAACAATTTGAAAGAGTTGGGAAAATTTTGACATTTTTCCATATCTTGCTAATTGTAATATATGATAAAATATGAATAATTCTTACAATAATAATTTTTACGATAATAATTACGATGTTATCGTGATTGGTTCTGGATTAGGCGGAATGACAGCGGCGAATATTTTGGGGCGTTCGGGTCATCGGGTTTTGTTGTTGGAGCAGCATTTTCAGTTTGGCGGTTTGGCGGCAACATTTCGGCGTCGTAATGAAATTATTTTTGATGTTTCATTACATGGTTTTCCCGTCGGAATGATTAAAAGTTGCCGGCGTTATTGGAACACTGAAATTGCCGATCAAATCGTTCAACTTCCTAAAATTCGTTTTGATAATCCGCAATTTTCTCTCGAAACAACATTTGATCGTGAAGATTTTACTCGATTACTTGTTGAGAGATTTGGTGTTGCCGAAGAAACGGTTGTGAGATTTTTCGATAAGGCGCGGAGTTTATCGCATTACGATAATGATCGGCAAACGGTTAGAGAATTTTTCAACGAATTTTTCGCCGGACGCATGGATGTTGTACGTTTACTCATGGAGCCGATCACTTACGCTAATGGTTCAACACTCGACGATCCGGCATTAACTTATGGAATTGTGTTTTCGAATTTTATGTCGAAGGGAGTGTACACATTTCGGGGCGGAACTGATGCACTAATTGATCGGATGACAACAGAACTTAAAAAAAATGGAGTTGAATTACGGAAAAGTTCGCCGGTTCATCGGATTCTTGTTGAGAACGGACAGGTTGCCGGAGTTGTTGTACAAAAAAAAGGAGAAACCAATTCTTGTATCTTCCGTTCCAAAGTTGTCCTCTCAAACACCAATCTGAAGGGCACTATTTTTGATCTTGTCGGGCAAGATCATTTTTCCAAAGAATTTATTGAAACGGCAAAAGCGGTTCGGCTCAATAATTCCAGTACACAGGTTTATCTTGCTTTGAAACCCAATTATCTGATCGACGAAAATCAATGCGGAGACCTTCTTTTTTCTTCAACCGCAACAGAATTTAGTTCCGAAAAACTGTTGAATCGGCAAATAACAAGCCGAACATTTTCGTTTTATTATCCGAAAACACGTCCTGGTACAAATCGGTGTTATATTGTTTCAAGTACGAACGCTAATTTTGCAGACTGGCTTGGTTTTTCTCAGGAAGAATATGCTAAACAAAAATCACAACTGATTGAGCAAACGCTTGATCATTTGGAAAAATATGTTCCCGATGTGCGTGAACATCTTGATTGGGCGGAAGCGGCAACTCCCAATACCTTCAAACGTTACACCGGACATTGGGATGGTTCGAGTTTTGGTACAAAATATGAAGGTTTAGCGGTAAGCCGCCGGTTGTCTCAGGAAATATCGGGATTGTTTCATGCGGGAAGTGTTGGAATTATCATGTCCGGTTGGTTGGGAGCGGTTAATTACGGCGTGATTGCCGCCAATGATGTGGATGCTTTTTTATTAAAACGTTAATTCAATAAAGGTTGCCGAATGAAGTTACAAAATAAGATAAAATAAGAATGTGTTTCAATTTCAATTAGCGGAGATCAATTACAGTACAATATCTATACAATATTCATACAATATCCTTTCCATGAATATTCCCCAATTATTTGATGATATTAAATCGCCGTATCTGCTTTATTTCAAAGGCGGTTTGTTTGGATTAACGGTAATGATGAGCGGGATATTTTTGTTGCTGTTCCCTGATTACTTTTGGTTGAGGTTGGGAGTATTGGTTATCTGTATTTGGAGTTCCTGCCGGTTTTACTATTTTTTCTTTTACGTTTTGGAACATTACGCCGGCGGTAACAAAAATGCCGGTATTTTTTCAATGATTTTCAAATTATGCCGACAAAATCAGGTAAACCATTGGGCAGAGATGGAAACTTCCCCCAATACCCTGAGTGTAACTAATCTGTTAACGGAATTACCGGAGTTGTTATTGGAAGAGCAGGTTGAAAATCTTGTTGTATCGAAAAATATCCGTATTGAGCGGATTATCTCGACGGGTCATTTTAGTCCGTCTGGTTTCTGGTACGATCAAACGCAAACCGAATGGCTTATTGTTTTGCAAGGTGAAGCGGTATTGGAATTTGAATTTGATGTTTTACGGCAACTTTTATCCGGCGATTCTATTTTGATTCCGGCTCACTGTAAACATCGGGTCGTATCAACTCTTCCCAATAAACCCACTGTTTGGCTTACAGTATTCTTTAACGATACAAAAAATAACGGAAACAGATGCGGTATTTCGGATTGAGAAAAATAATTAACAGATTCGCCCTTGCTGTTCACAATTTCCATGACACACGAGGTGTTTTACCGCCAACTGGAACAGGTTCAACTTCCGTCAACTATTAACTAAATACGGGGCGGAATAAAATAGAATGTAACAGTCTATTTTCTTAACGACCACATAATTTAAATCGTCCGCAGATTTTCGCAGATTATTTTAAAAATTTTTTGAAAATAATTTTCTCTATTTTTTGTCTATTCTTCCTTTGTTTGTTTTGTTATTTCGTACTCTCAAAAGATAATCCTTGAAAATCCACGAATATCAAATATCTGCGAAAATTTGTGGACAAAAATCTGCGTAAATCTGCGGACGAAAATAGACAATTACCAGAATTTTTGTGTCTTTTATTTAAAATCCTGTCAATTCTGTCAAGATGTATCTGTTTATTTTGAACACGAACTACACGCAACTTCACTAACGCCACAAAAATTATACGAAAATGGTAACCAAAAAAATTTTTTCGTATGTTTTGTGTCATTTTGTGTGTTTTGTGTTAAAAAAAAATTAAAACAAAAATGTCAAAATAGACAGTTACAATTATCTTGCGTTTATTTCTTGTAATGTTTTTTTAACTTTGGTATTGATAAAGCGGCTAATGTCTCGATAACCGTCATCATTATTCCAGCTATTAAAACTAGTGAAAAAGTATTTTGGACTACAAATATACAGATGTTGTTGTGCCCGAGTTAGTGCAACATAAAAAAGCCGCAACTCTTCCTCTATTCCTTCGGTATCTGTTGCTTTATCTGACGGAATAAATCCATCACTTGCATGAATAACAAATACGCTGTTCCATTCCAAGCCTTTTGCCGAATGAATTGTACTCAATGTCAAATAATCATCGTTGTTCTTTTTCGCATTCCTGTTTGGTAACTCATTAGTTGAAGCCGGCGGATCAAGAGTGAAATCAGTCAGCATTTCTGTTCTGTCTTTGAATTTTAGGGCAATTTCTTGTAATTGTTCTAAATCAGCGAGTCGGTTTTTGTATTCGTCGTATTTTTCTTCAAGAATTGGCGTATAAAATTTAAGGGTTAAATCAATTTGTTTTTCGAGCGGCAAAGATTCTTTGGTTAATTGTTCAAACAAGTTGAGGAATTTTGTCCAGATATTTCCGGTAGATTTTGGCGGTTTCCATTTTTTCCATTTGGCAAGACCTTGATCGAAATTCTCTGCTGCAACTAGATCCTGTGCCAAAGTCAACGCCTTTTTCGTACCGATTCCGGGTAGAAGTGATAAGCTCCGAATTGCAGCTGTTTCATCACGTTGATTTTCTGCAAAACGTAAAAATGCAATCAGATCTTTAATATGAGCCGATTCAATAAATTTCAATCCGCCGTGTTTATGAAACGGAATTTTCTTTCTTACCAGTTCTGTTTCCAGCAACAAACTGTGATGAGATGCCCGAAATAATACTGCCTGATTTTGGAACGGAATACCTAACTGTTTCAGACGCAAAATTTCACGAACAACAAAATGAACTTGTTCTTCATCGTTGTAACATCGTAAAAGAACCGGCTGAACATCTTGTTTTTTATCGGACCGCAAATTTTTTGTGTAACGTTCTTTAGCAATATCGATAACTTGATTTGTTGTTTTCAAAATAGTAGGAGTACTTCGGTAATTCTGTTCGAGGGTAACAACTGTTGTCTTAGGAAACTGTTTAGGGAAATCGAGAATATTACGTATAGTTGCGGCGCGAAAGGAATATATTGATTGTGCGTCATCGCCGACAACTGTAAGTCCTTTGTTGGTTGGGCAGAGTAATCTCAAAATATCAGACTGAACGATATTCGTATCTTGGTATTCATCAACAAGAATATGATCAAAACGATTAATAATTTTGGGGGCGATTTCCTTATTTTCCAGCAATTTAAGCCAATAAAGCAGGAGGTCGTCGTAGTCAAGAGTTGCAGCGTTAAGTTTTCGTTTTTCATACGTTTGAAATAGTTGTTCAAGATTTGTAAGGTGTGATTTGATCCAAGGAAACCGTTTTGCGACGAGACATTCAACAGGTTCTCGTGAATTGATATGAAGGCTGTAAACAGTCATACATGTTCCTTTTTTAGGGAATTTGAGAGTTGCCTTATCGAGTCCTGATTCTGTACGAATTGTTCCGATTAAATTTTCGCTGTCTCCTCGATCTAGGATAGTGAAATTTTGTGGTAATCCAATAGTTGTGCCGTACATTCTTAAAAGGCGTGTTGCAACTGCATGAAAAGTCCCTCCCCAGATCGCATGATAATTATGGAAGGATGATTTTTGAGTTATCTGTTGTTGGCGTAATACTTCATCAACCCGATGTAACATCTCGAAAGCAGCACGGCGTGTAAAGGTCAAAAGAAGGATTCGAGAAGGTTCCATACCATGCTCGATTAACCATGCCACACGATGAACAAGTGTTTTAGTTTTTCCGGTTCCGGCACCGGCAATGATCAAAAGTGGTCCGCCGGAATGGGAAACGGCTTTTTGTTGTTCTTTATTGAGGGTTTCCGATTGTTGCGGGAGTTTGGATATTTTGGAAGATTTAAGTGTAGTTTTGGAGGTTTTCACAACAGATTTTTTAATTATTTTTTTCATATCAATATTAAATTCTCAACATTAAGTTTTTACTTTCTGAAAAGTACGATAATATACGCATTATACTATACTCATCAAACTGGACAAGATTTTAAATACAAGACACAAAAATTTTGTTCTTATAAAACCGAATTTGAAAGTGCAATGCGTATTAGTGAATAGAGAGGCAAGTGGATTACTACTCAAACGGTAATAATGCCGTTGAAATATTGCATAAAATTTGACAAATTATCGGATACATCCTGCCGTTTTGCAAGAATAGACCAAACATTTTCTGTAATTATTCCGTAGAGTTTTTATTTTTCCTTCTTAACTCCGTTGGGGTGTGAAGTGCATAACCGGCGGTGAAGTGAAGCGAAGCGCAACCGCCGGAGCAGGAACTTCTTCTCTCTAATCCTCAGGTTACCGGCGGGATTTACCTCGCGCTCAAACAACAGCGCGGGGCAAGCCCAACGCCGTTAACACTCCAGAGAATCCCCAACACCGTTCACGCTTCAGAGGATAATTGGGTGGTTTAGGAATATTACGAAAATTATATTGATTTTTGTCAAGGTTAATTTGTGTAATTTACACACCGGAATAGAAAAAAATAGAGTTTGGGGAAATATTGAACCGATAATTAGGACAATTCGTTTTTAATTGCCGATTTTTTAGTGGCGTTTCTTGCCGGTCAGACCGGAAATGTTGGAAAATCCGTAATAATCCCAATTAAACAACCTTTGAAAATTTTACATAAATCTTGAAGACTTACGGTTCAATAATACTGTCAACGTCAATAATTCTCGTTCCGCTAATTTCAACGGCGTTGTACGCGGTCAATCGCCTTGCAGCCCAATAAACCGCCGCGAAAACACCAAACGTGAATTTTTATTTTGTTAGTGTACCAACTATTTTTAAATTCAGGAGTTTAACGATGAAAGCACAATTTTTTATTACGGTAATTTTATTTCTTTTTATTGTTTCAGGATTTTTGGGGGCGATTGCGAGTGGTCAGGTTTCGCCTGAACAGATTAAGCAGTTACAACTGAATCTTGATCCGCAAAACGGTTTGCCGTGGGGAACTCATGGAGTTGCGAAAGGTTATCATTCCAATTTCGACAAAGGCACTCGTGTTCATCCAACCCGCAGTATTATGGATTACGCCGCCTATTTTCTTGCAAGTCCGCTCAAAGAACACCAAGATCAGGGTAATACTCTTCTGGAAAAAGTTTTAGCGTTACAAGATCAAAATCCGGCAAGTAAAACGTTTGGTATTTGGTCATGGTATGCCGAAGAGCCGCTTACTCAAATGGCTTATGTCGATTACAACTGGGCTGATTTTCAAGGAACGGTGCTTGCGGTTATTTTGCACGATTTTTCAGATCGGTTGTCTGATGATATTCGGGAGAAGGCAAAAAAATCATTGGAATATTGTTGCCGTGCGATTATCAAACGGAATGTCGGTCCTGGTTACACTAATATCGCCATCATGGGAGCTGTTGTTACATCTGCCGCAGGTGAACTTCTTGAAATACCTGAATTTCTCGATTACGGACGAAAACGGATTCAACAGAATCTTGATTATTACAAAAAAGTCGGTGGTTTTAACGAATACAATAGTCCGACTTACACGATGGTTGTCATTCACGAATTGGAACGGATGCTTTATCTGGTTTCCGATTCGGAATGCCGAACAGTTGCAACAGAATTGCTTGGCGAAGCGTGGAAAATGGTTGCGGAACATTATCACGTTCCAACCGGCGAATGGGCAGGTCCACACGCAAGAAGTTACGGTGATCGGCTTTCCCGTCAAACGCGCAACGGAATTTTATTCCGTGCCGGTTTATTGCCGGATAATACTGTTACTGATTCCATACAACTTGTTCCGATGGTTCCGATTCCGAATTCGTTACGACATTTTTTTAAGGATATTCCCAAAGAACCGATAGAACGTCATTATATTTTTGCCAAAGGACGTCCTGAGTTCGAGGTTTTGGGAACGACTTGGATGGATTCCGCCGCAACTCTTGGAACGGCAACTTATCATACATTTTGGGAACAAAATCGCGGTTTAATCGGTTATTGGACAAATTCCGATTCACTGACGCCGGTGTTACGGCTTCGGTTTTTGCACAACGGCTCTGATTTTTCCAGTGCGTGGGGACGGCATCAACAATCGGGAACAAAAATTATTTCGGCAATTGGACTCCTGAAAGATCAAGGCAGTATGCATCCAAGTTTCGACCGTCCCTGGAAAACCGGAACGTTTAACGCAACATCGTTTCAAGTTATTTATCAACTCGAAGCAAAAAACGCAACAGTTAAAACATTGGATTCCAACCGTTTTGAACTGACAGCCGGACAAATTCGTGCGGTAATTCATGTTGCTGACGAGTGCTCTTTTGATGGTGCAACAATAATCTGGAAAACGGAACAGAAAGATCATTTCGCCGCAGTGGCGGGAGTTTGTTACGAAGGCAAGGAAAAAGCATTTCCGTTTCGAGAAATGGGCGAGATACGAATTGCTGCCGGTTTGGAACTTCTTCATCTTGATGAAAAACCGTCCGAATTACCGATCAAGTTTGTCGAAAGTGATTTTGAAACTAAAGAAGACGGAAAATTTTATGGTGTTCTCTGGTCAGGTGTTATGAATAACGATAAACCGTTGCTTGCTCCTCTAAAACCAACCAATCGCTGATATATACTTTTTGTATTCATAATTTTACATTTAATCAATTCAGAGTTTTGTTAAAACAATATTTGTTGTAACATTTTAATGGAATTTTTGTTTTTCGCTCTTAACTCCGCATGGGGCGAGAGGATCAACCATAGCAATCATTATCTCGTTACGCCTATCTTTTCATTTCCATCCGCAAACAAATTGACGAAATGATATTACGGAATAGTTACGTTTTTTTTGAAGTTTCGATTAGGCGTTGCAATTTATTTTCTGCTGCGCCGGAATCAATTGAAGTTATTGCCAAATGTATTCCCTCTTCGATGGTAGCGGCTTTTTCTGCACAAACCAATGCAGCAGCGGAATTAAGTAAAACAATATTTCGTTTACTACCGTGAATTGTACGGTTTAGAATACCGCGTAATATTTCGGCGTTTTCTATTGCGTTACCGCCGCGTAATTCGTTGGGGGTTGCCGATTCTCCGCCGAAATAAAGTTCTGGAAAAAAATCATACGTTTTGAATTGTCCGTCAAAGAATTGTGTTACTCGGCTTCGAGTTGTCAGGGTTAATTCATCCATTCCGTCATAACCGTACACCACCATCGCACGCCGGCAACCGAGTTCACGTAACACTCCGGCAAACATTTCCGTCAACTTGGGATCGTAAACCCCCAACAATACACAACTTGCACCAGCCGGATTGGTTAACGGTCCGAGAAGATTGAACAGAGTACGAATACCAAGCAATTTACGAAGCGGAGCCACACGGCGCATTGCCGGATGAAATTGTTGCGCAAACAAAAATCCAATTCCGATTTCTGCGATTAACTCTTCAACTTGTTCGGGATGAAGCTGCAAATTAACACCGCATACTTCCAACACATCAGCACTCCCGCAATAACTGGACACTGCACGATTACCGTGTTTGGCAACCACAAGTCCGGCTCCGGCAACAACAAACGCGGAAGCTGTTGAAACGTTAATCGTGTGCAACGAATCACCGCCGGTTCCGACAATATCGACAACCGGTGAACCCAACGCCTGAATCCGACGGGCATGATGCCGCATACTTCGCGCCGCACCGGTTAATTCCTGAATCGTTTCGCCTTTTGACGCAAGCGCAACCAAAAATCCCGCTAATAAAACAGATTCTTCCAAAGAAAGTTCCGCTTCAGAACCGGTAAAAACACTGTTGAATAACGATTCAACTTCTTCCGCCAAAAGATTTTCACGCCGAATTAGACGCATTGTCAATTGACGGCATTGTGTGGTAAATGTTGTATTCATATTTATTTAATTGTATTTAATTATATGTAATTATATTTAATTGAGAACGATTTTGATTTACCATAAAATGAAATATTTACCGGAACAAATTATTACAGATAAAAAATACACATAATTTTTGATCTTGTTTTTCGGCAGGAACAAACAACGAATTATGGTAAACGCCGGAACCGTGTACAGATTAAAATAAGATGTAACAAAATTAAAACGGTACCGGTTATCAATGGGTATCGAAAGAGTTCGGTGTATTGGGTGTAGGTTCGCCCTTCGTGAATTGTTTTTTCGAGTTGGTCGATTTCGGCGTAAACCTGTTCAAGAGCCGAAGTGCTTTGCGCATTAAAATAATGACCGCCGGTAATTACGGCAATTTTTTTAAGAGTTTCTTCATCAATAGACACACGCCGAACAATAATACGTTGTTGACCCAAAGGGTCCGTTACAATATATGGAGCTTCTCCGGTTGAACCGATACCAATTGTGTAAACCTTAATTCCAAATACTTTGGCTGTTTCTGCACCTTCGAGCGGGGTTAAGGTTCCAAATGTTTGTTCACCATCGGAAAGCAGAATAATCACTTTACTTTTTGCCGGAGCATCTTTGATTCGCTCAACCGCTTGAGCCAATGCGTCGCCGATTGCGGTCATATTTTCTTCGTCATAAAGACGTTGGTCAAGAAGGTTTCCCTGTGCATCGGTAATTGGTTCCGGCAACCGGATTTGAGTCAACATTTCGAGAAGTGTGGCGTGGTCTAATGTTAAGGGGCAGAAAGCGTCAACATAACCGCCAAACGCCAACAAACCAATCATATCATCTTTCCGACCCGACAAAACAGAATCACCGGCAACAAAATTATGAAATGTTTTTTTAACAGCTTCAAGCCGATTAACCCGTTTTCCATCGAGAGTGAAATCAATTGCCGCCATCGAACCGCTCCGATCTACACACAATACAATTGCAATACCTTCCGCACGGATTCGATATTCTTCTTTCCCTGATTGCGGTCTGGCTAAAGCAACAATCCACAACACCACACCCAAATAAAATAACCACGAAACCAAAAAAGAACTCCGCTGCACAAAAGTACGCGGCACCAACCGTAACAATGAAACATCACTAAATACAACACTTGCCGGTGATCGCCGAAATTCCAGAATAATTAACAATACCGCCAATGGTATTAGGAGCAAAAAATAATAAGGAGATTCAAAACGAAACATTGATCTTATAACAATTAATCTTAGAACTGCCGTTTCATCATCATATAGAAAACGGTTTTATTTTAGTAATATATTCTGTCTTGTTATCAATTGGTTGTTTTTTGTAATTATTCAGTAACGATTCTATTATTTATCATCAGGCACATACTCATAAAGTAGGCAACCTGTTGACTCTGCAGCGATTTTTTTCACAGGTCGTTGCGATTTTTGTAGGCGATTGGGACAACCGCTTATTTCGTAAAGTTTTGCTATATTGGGAGTTATGTAAAAGACTTTAGGTGTTTTCCTTTTTTGTGTTTATTTACTTGTAAAAAACTATGTTAAAAATCTGTTTCAAAACTTATCGGTTTTGATAGGAAAGTAACAGAAAGTGAACCGGTTCCAGTGAACGGACTGTGAACAAAAAAATCTCTTGGCTTAAGGGGGTTATCGTGTCAAAAACTCCTGCCAAGAACTTGGCGTTATTCCTTACCGAACCGCCTAGCCAACTGTTCCGGTTTTGGGCAACACACGCAACGTGTTGCAACTATTGATGTTAGGTTGATGTTAAGTTTTCTAAAACGTCTTACACGGTAATTGGGTTCGTCAACGCAATAGTATTACGAATTTAATAATAAAACGGATTAGTGTCAATCGAATCTAATTGATTTGTTGGGAAATATTCAAAATTTAATACCAATTATGTCAATTGTAGCGATTACACTATTTGAATCCTCTTGCATCGGAATTTATGTAAAAATAAACGCAACAATAACATCCGTTGCGTTTACATTGCTGTATCAAATATTTAACCCGGCGGAGAGTAATCTGATCAATACGAAATGATATTGAATAATATTTACTTACTCTCCACTATCAACTAAATATGTTGCTCCTAGCAGAGTTAAAATTGTTTTATTAAATATTCGTTATGTGGAGTACCGGCAATGTATCAATAATTTTGACACTTTCTACGCTTAATGTGATGATACGTTTTATTAAATTCACAATGTATTCAGGATCGTTTTGTTCTTCACACCAATCATTCGCTTTATTTGTTGACCAATCTGTTCCGCATCGTCAACGATCAAATCAAGAACATTCTGGTCGGAAGGGAGAGGAATAACACGAGGACTGTACTGCTGTAGCGAAGAACACCATCGGACACTTCAGACTGACACTGAATAGAATGGCTGGTATCATTATTAGTAATGGTAGTCATGGAAAAATCCTCATGGAAATGGGGCACACAAATGGTGGGAAACCCAAATGAAATCACCCAAGAAGAATCAAGGATACCATAACCGCTATTTTTTGCTACCCCAATTTCACTAAATTAACAACCACCACTGTGAACACTAGGACAAATTTCAAAGAATCTTAATTTTATGCCTTTATTTCATGGATTCTCTCTTCCTCCCTTAAAATGTAAAACAATCAGGAAAAATTTTCGATAATCTCTTGCAACACATTTATTTTTTGCTATTATCCGGTTGTATGAATTATTTCGATGGTGATTTTGTAGAATTCGCCATTTTGAAAATAAACACTTGGTAAAAAACATCAGTAATCAGGTATCTTATAGCCGATACAACATTAGAAATTATTGGTTAATCAATAAGGAATCAAAGCGATGAATAGAAAATTTACAACAAATTCTCGTTTAATACCGGATTTATTTGCTCGGTACATAAGTACTTTTGCAGCTTTTTGTGAATTGATAAATAATTCATTACAAGCAAGAGCAAAGAATATTTGGGTTGATATTGATTATCGAACAGACGAATTATTTTCGACACCTATTAAAAAAATTGTTATTAAAGATGATGGAGAAGGCGTACATGTTAATGAATTAAACAGTAAGATATTGGATATTGGAACTCCAATTAAAGACGGCGGAAAAGGTGTAGGCCGTTTTGCCGCATTTCAAATTGGAAAATCAATAGAAATTGAAACAGTGGGGTACTCTCAAACGGAACAAACTTTTTCAAAAACAACGATACCTTTACAAGTTGAGAGTTTTGGTAAAGCTATCGATATTACGTCTGTTGATGTGGAAACCAAAGAAGAAATATTGTCAGGTCATCATGATACATATTATCAAGTTTCTATAAATAAATTGTATAGTCCCGAAGACATTATAAAGGAACCCAAAAGGAAAATAATAGAAAAATTTTCACAAGATAAAATTCAAGATGCAATTTTTGAACGCTATCCGTTAAAAATATTCAACAAAGAAATAAAAATCTATATTAACGGATTTCAAATAAACCCGAATCACTTTGTTATTGGAAATCCGATCATTAAAACGATTCCATACACAGATAAAAAAGAGAAAGATCACGAAGTAAAATTTGATTTTTTTCAAATTAAGAATCTCCCCGATACTCGTAAAGTATTCTTAACTGCCGGCAATGCCGGAATACCAACAATTGCTGCTGAATTTGAATATGAAGCCGAGTGGCTTAGCCCTAAAATCGGTAGTTGGTTTATTTATATTTCTTGTGATACATTATATTCTGATATGTACAGAAATATTTATATTGATGGATTAGATGAAAATGTAAAACATTATCAAACGTTTATTAAAGACACGTTAAATGAGTTCTTTAAAGAAAAAAATCAAGAATTTGACAATTTTATAGATAAACTTAAAAAAGACGATTACTATCCTTATAAGGACAAAGCAAGTTCTTCTCAATCTAAAATTTTTGTATTTGATAAACTGGCATTCTTAGTTGAACATGAATACAAGTTACTAAAAGAAAACAATAAACTCAGAGAAGTTGTTTATCCGCTTATTGATAGGACCATTTCTAATGGTGAATTAGACGCGATTTTAAGAAACGTCCTAAAACTCAATAACAAAGCAGTTGCACAATTTTCAAACTTACTAGAAAAAACAGAATTAGAAAATATTATAGAATTTTCTGATAAAGTTGCGAGTAAAGTAGAAGACTTAGAATTTATTGAAAAGTTGGTCTATTCAGAGATAGCAAAAAATATTAAAGAAAGAAAGCACTTACATAAAATCCTCGAAAAAATGCTTTGGATATTTGGAGAGGAATATGCTACTGCAACAAAATTGTTCTCTGATAAAAATCTTGAAAACAATTTGATGCGTTTGCGGGAAGATTTAATGACCTATAAGCCTTCTCAAAAAGACGACAATATTGTAAAGGTTGAGAAATCTATAAAATCAATTACTGATTTATTTATGTTTAATGAAAGAATAATTGATGAGAAACATAGAGAAGTGCTTATTGTGGAATTGAAAGCTCCCAAAGTGAAAATAAGTCCTAAGGAATTAGGACAAGTGATGAAATACGCTACTGAAATAAGAAAAAGCCCGATAACGCCAATCGCTGTAAAATTTAAAATTCTTTTAGTAAGTTCTGAAATTAATAGTGATGCTGCTTTTCAGATTAAAGGGAAAGAAGATAACCCGTTTTTTTATTTTGAGCATACAAATGTCGAAATATGTGTGATGAAATGGGCTGACCTATTAGAAAATCTCAAACGAAAATTAAAATATATGTCTGCTATTTTAAAGATAAAAGATGTTGATGTACAAGAAAAAGTAAGTAGAGATTTTGCTGATATAGATATTCATAAAATAAAGTCAAACTTGAAAAAAGTA
>JAITIZ010000157.1 GCA_031279215.1 Planctomycetaceae bacterium | reverse complement strand
GATAGTGTCGCATGCGGAATTATTGTCGTTTAAGTAGTAATCCGCTTGCGACACTCTCAACTATCAACTATCAATAATCTCGCCCCGTGCGGGGCTTTGACAAAGGCGAGGAGGTTCTGATCCGTAGGTTGCGCTTTGCTTAACCTACGGTTATGCACATCTCGTCCCTGCGGGACTAAGAAAACATAAGAGATTAAGGAAAGACCACGAAAATAGGACCAAAAAAATTATTCCACTGATATATTACATTCAATTTAATTTTTCAAGTTACTGACTCATGGTAAGATTTTCATTGTCATTTTCGTAATGATTTATTTTTTTATTAGTCCCGTAGTGGGGTTAAGATCGACAAACAAAAATTCCACTAAATAATCACAAAATTTTTAAAGGGACTTTTAGTTTTATAAGGAATACGTCCGCCTAAAATCCATAATTCGGTTATTGGGGGTAATTGCCTTGATAAGTTGGCATGAACTGTTATAATAAGTCTGAATGTGATTTTGATTTTACGTTTGTACCAATACTACAAATGTTTATCACCCTCAAAGAAAATTGTTAGAGGTAACCTAATGGCACTTTCGCCCAATGAAAGAAAAATATTTTATTCTCATTTTTTAGGATTATTGTCTCATATTAATGATAAGTATAATCTGATTCCAAGTTTTGGACATCCTAAAAATCCTGAAGGATTGTGCATAGAAGAGATTATAACATTGAAAAATAAACTTTGGGGTAACGTTAAGATCATTGATAAATATGTTGATTCAATAAAGAAAATACCCAAAGAACAGATACAAATAGTAAAAGAATGGAAGAAAAAAATATCAGGACGTTTTATTATTGTGAAACATTTAAAGAATTACAGCGTTTTTCTGGACAGCGAAAATGATTTATTATATGGAGTTATTGGACTGAACAATCCAATCAGTGATCTGATACCGGATGTAATGTTGCCTGTTATGGCGGATGCGGTATTATTGCCGTTCAATGATGTGATTATTTATGACAGTGTATTATATACTCTTAATGTACAATTCGGTCCCCATATTCGCAAAACATTTAAAGAACAATATACAGAAATAAAAAAAGAAAAAGGAATTATTGTGTCAATAGAATAATATGCTTGGGACAAACACTTGAATGATATTTTTAATTGTAGCCGTTTTTTTGTTGTGAGCCGTAAAACGATTACTTTAAAATATATTCCGTCCTGAAAGTATATTTCGTAACAAACTGCCGTAACACTACAGGTACAAAATTTATACTCCTCGCGCTCAATAGATCAGCCTTTACAGTAAAAAGTACCACAAAATAGATGACCGCTATTATATTAGGGAATTTCTAAAAACTAATTTTAGAAGGAATGTGTACATCCAACTTGCACTATAAACTCCTAAATATGCGGTCGAGATGACCGCGTTCCTTGTAAAAAAAAATAAATTTTTACATGAGATTTTTAGAAATTCCTACTTACTAATTTGATAACAAATAAAAAAATACTACCAACAAACAATCAATGAAACGAGAAACGGAACATATTGAATTTAAGTCAAATTTCAATGATGATGTTATTGAAACGTTGACTGCGTTTGCTAATACCGAAGGCGGAAAGGTATTGGTGGGAGTTCGTGATAACGGTATTTTAGTCAAAGATTTCGCGGTTGGTGAAGAAAGTATTCAACAATGGGTTAACGAAATTAAAACCAAAACACGTCCCTCAATTATCCCCGATGTAAAAATAATAAAATACAAAAAAGGTAAGGCAGTTGAATTTTCGGTACAAGAATTTCCGGTCAAACCGATTGCTTGTCGGGGACGTTATTTTAAACGGGTGAAAAATTCCAATCATCAATTATCAGTTTCTGAAATTTCAGATATTTACATACGTTCTATGCAATATTCGTGGGACGCTTATCCTGCACTAGGAAAAACCTTTGATGATTTAGACCCGCAAAAAATAGAAAAATTTATTCAGAAAGTAAATCATACCGGACGTTTTTATTTGGAAGGAACAAACGCCGAATGTCTTGAAAAATTAAGATTCATTAACGAGGGAAAAATAACCAATGCAGCGTGGTTGCTTTTTGCCAAGAATGAAACTTATCACAATATTCATCTGGGACGTTTGAAAAGTCCGTCAATGATTATTGATGACAAGATGTATCGCGGGACATTGTTTGAGATGGTTGAAGAGATTATGCGGTATCTTGTTTCTCAAATCAAAGTAGCATTTGAGATCAAGGGGATACCAACACAACGAACAGAAATTTTTGAATATCCTTTGCCGGCGTTACGTGAAACTGTGTTGAATGCTTTGGTACATCGTGATTATTTGAGTCCGATTGACATTCAAATAAAAGTTTACGATCAAAAAATCACTTTTTTCAATCCGGGTAGTTTGTACGGAAATCTCACTGTTGAAGATCTTCTGAAAGATAATTATCAGGCGTATGCACGAAATAAATTAATTGCTGAAGCTTTTTATTTAACGGGAGACATTGAAAAGTATGGTAGTGGTTTTGTACGAATCCGAAAAGAGTTAAAAAAATATCCGACAATGCAAATTGAATTTTGTGATATTCCTAACGGATTTCTAGTAACATACAGTTACACCCAACAGAAAACAACAACCTCTGCCGATGAAGACCTAGAAAAAGACCTAGAAAAAGACCTAGAAAAAGTCCCTGAAAAAGTCCCTGAAAATATCGAAAATGTCCCCGAAAAAATCCCTAAAAAGGTCACTGAAAAAGT
>JAITIZ010000163.1 GCA_031279215.1 Planctomycetaceae bacterium | reverse complement strand
TAGATTTTTTCCTGTTTTACACTACGCCAAAGTCGCTCTATATAAATGTTGTCGGTGGCTCGTCCACGTCCATCCATACTGATTTTTATTTTATTGTCAAGCAAATAACTTGTGAAAAGATCAAACACTATGGACGACTTTTCTAAAAATTCTTTCTTCCACTTCGATATTTGACTGGCTTCCAGTTTGTATCGTGAACTTAATTCACTCAAACTTGACTGTTCTTTTATGGCTTCTATCACCACTTTGGACTTAAAGGCACTCATAAATTTTCGCTTACTTTTCATCTCGCAAATTTATACTTTTTTGTATTAACTCGCTGTCCGAAAATCGAGGTACATTATACACATATTGATTATATTTTAACAACGACTATCTTGCATTGTAAAATCGCATAATTCCATTTGCGTGGCGCTTCCACAACAATTGATATATATGTAATGATAATACCAAAAACCGCCCCAATTTGTACTTTGATATGAACCGGTTTCTAATATTTTTTTTTGTACGGGTTTGTATCCTCGGGTCAAACTGCCAGTAGATTCGTCACTTAAAGCTTCTAAATTAATTAAATGAAAATTCGCTTGGACGTGTTTTGATGTTAAACTTATTTTTAAATTAAATCCAATAGCTAAAACAAGTATAATCCACAAAACTTTGCTCTTTAAAATATTTGCTTTCATCTTTCTGAAAATTTTTAAGTATAACTAACCCAATTAATACATTCGGAATCTTCCATATCAAAATCACATCCACTCATCTGGCTTGGAGTAGAAGAGATACAACGTGTACAACAAAGTATAGCTGTATAAGTTATAGACTCGCCCATACCCACACCACTCGTACCAACATCTCCACTAATAGTCATACTACTAGGTCTCCACACAATACTTCTCTGATAACCTCTTTGTACTCCGCTTAGATAATGCTCTCCAGATAATGCCTCCAGATTAAATAGCACAATGTTAGATTTACTACTTTGTGAATTTAAATTCACATTAATCATAGCAACTATTACAATTACAACTAATACGGCAATTACGCTTAATGCTCTTTTTTTCATATCTTTATCTTGTTTTACGTCCGTTCCTTAGGCGGACTTTTAATTAATAAAATTTAGATACTGACATATTATATTATATTATATGCAATTTTCATGCCAAAACAAATTCAATTCTTACAATATAAGAAAAATAGTCTAATTTACAGTAAATTTTAGTGAAATATTTTTTTTTCATCAAATGACAGACAGAAGAAACAGTCTAATTTTTTATACAAACAGTCTAAAAAATATACTGTTTTCTTGTTAAAAAAACTTACCGTTAGATTCCCAATCGTTTTTTCAAACTGTAATAAGTTCCGCGAGAAATATTCAACAATTTGATTGTTTGGTCATTGTTTCCTCCGGTTTTATCTAATGCCCGTATGATTGCTTCTTTTGCTGCGTTATCGCAAGCTGTTTGTAAAGTAAAGTCACCTTCCGAAATATTAATGGTCGTGTTATGATAGCGTTCATTAAGACATTCCCGTACTAATTGCGGTTGAATGACATATTCTTTCGATTGCTTGTTTATGTCCACCTCTATAACTAATGTTGTAATAACATTTTTCAATTGTCGAATATTTCCGGGCCAGTCATGTCCGGTTAACAAATTTCTTGCTTCATTTGAAATACTTACATTTTTATCCAGCGTTTTATTTTCTTCGGAGATAAATCTATCAATAAAACAGTCAATATCTTCGCTCCGTTCTTTCAGTGTCGGAATGTAAATCGTTTTTACAAACCGTTCGTATAAGTCCTGTCTTAATTCGCCTTTCTTCACCAGTTCGGCACATGGTTTGTTACTTGCCGCAATAATTCTGACGTTTGCTTTACGTTCTACAGTGTCGCCTACTCTGGTGAAAATATTATTTTCTATCAATCTCAAAAGGTTCACCTGAACATTAAGAGGTAAGGAATTAAATTCATCAAGAAAAAGTATTCCTCCATCAACTGCTTCTACTTTTCCTTTCATATCCTGAGATCCGGTAAAAGCCCCTTTCACCGAACCGAATAGTTCGCTGTTTACAAGCTCTTTGGACACTGCACCGCAATTAACAGCTATCTTTTTTTGAGCGTTTAATCTGCATATATAATCAACAATCAATTCTTTACCTGTACCTGTTGCTCCTTCAATAAGAAGGGGTTTGTTTATCGAGGCATATTTTTCAACCCTGTCAATAATTTCGGATATAATTTTGCCTTTACCCATCTGATACTCTATATTCTTTCTCAATGAAGTTTTCACCACCATAACTGTTTACCATTTTCATACGTAAAAATACGGTACCGTACATAAGATAAGGGTTCGAAGTATTTGGAAACAATAGTTTTGTACATAGCGGCAAGTTCATCATTGTCCCGGCCGGCATACAGGTTTACCGAATCTATTGCGTCATAATATTGTTCTATAAACGCTTGATTGCCGTACGAAGCATGTCCGGGCATATTAGCTATAAGGAACTGCGCCGCTTTCAGTTTCAACGGTTCATTTTCGTAGTGGTTCAACACTTTTTCCAATTCCGCTTCCAGACTGTCGCAACCAAATACAACGATCAAGCCCCGCACCGGCATAAACTTTCTGCTAAGCGATATTATCATTGATATGTAACGAACAATCTTCATTTTTTTCTGTTTATTTAATAAATTACCTTACTTATTTTTTCATAATCTTATTCAAATAAAGTACAAATGTAGACCTTATTTTTCGATTGTGCAAATAAAATAATTGTTGGCTAAATCTTTTATTGAGGTGCTATGAAAAATATCCAGCAATTCGATACAGGAAGAAATCTTTGTCCCTCAGTCCGTAGTTATTTGTTATTCAAGTTTCCCACCTTTATAACTAATTAGAAATCAAGGGGGAAAAAGATTAAAAAAAGTGGTGATAATTCGAAATAAATTACTAATTTTGTGACAGTTAAATAAAAAAAACGAGTAATAAAAATTAGCACCACTTATGGCAGGGCCGACGCATTTAAATTTGTATTAGTTTCAAAAGATACTCTTTGTTCCAAGCGGCTTTTAGTCTTTTTGAACGTAAAGATTCTGAACTTGAATCTTTTTTGAGCAAATTTAAACCGATTTTTCTTACAAT
>JAITIZ010000099.1 GCA_031279215.1 Planctomycetaceae bacterium | reverse complement strand
CTTTTGTGATTCGTATTCCGAATGGTGTACCCAAAATTTCTGATTTCCCAGCCATAACAACCGATTTTTATCCAACACTTCTGGATTTAGCAGATATTCCTTTGAAACCGGAACAACACCTTGATGGGGTTTCGCTTAAATCAATTCTTGAAAACAAAGAACCACCCCAACGCGATGTTCTCTATTGGCATTATCCACATTATGGCAATCAGGGTGGTTTTCCGTCTTCAGTGGTTCGTCTTGGCGATTGGAAATTGATTCAACGCCTCGAAGACGGACGCACGCATTTATATAATATTAAGGAAGACATCGGTGAAAAAAATGACCTTGCAACGAAATATCATGAAAATGTTACCGAATTACAAAAACGGCTCTTTGATTGGTACCAAGAAGTTGACGCACGTTTTCTGCAACCGAAAGATGGTAAAACTCCTTGGTTGCCTCCAGTATCAATCAAATTCCAAAAATGAAAAATATTGATTATTTTGTGAAATTTTTAGTGAAAGTCTTTGTCTCGTTGTAATCTATCAGTGGAATCTTCAACAGGCTTCAAGTTCATTTTTCACAAATCTCATTTTCAACCTAATTTTTCCGAACAAAACAATCTCAATAGTAATGAATCCACAAAATAGAAAACCTCATTGTTCATTTATTTTTTAATGAGGTAATGAGGTTCGTCTCTGTTGTATCTTTTGGCTACTGAGGTTATTTTGTTGTTAAAATTAGGTAAAAATTAGGTTGGCAAAAAAGAATTCAAAATCAATATCTTTACAAAAATTCTTCTGAGAAGTTACTCTGTCAAATTTTAAATAGACCGTTACACATCCAGAAGTGTATTTTACAATTTTGGAATCATCATTCCGCCGTCAACCATAATAACTTGCCCTGTACTGTATGCCAGATCACCGCGTGCCAACATCGCAACCGCACGACCAACATCTTCCGGTAAACCCCAACGGTGTTGCGGTACAAAACCGTCTTGAATCAATTTCGAATACTTTTCCGTAACTCCCAAAGTCATATCGCTCTGGATAAGACCAGGACGAATTTCATAAACGGAAATTCCATACTCCGCCAAACGAAGCGACCATAATTGTGTGGTCATACTCAATGCGGCTTTGGACATACAATATTCCCCGCGATTTAAAGATGCTGCGGTTGCCGAAATAGATGAGATGTTGACAATACTCGCAAAAAAACCGGAATTGGTTTTCTTTTGTTCGATCATCCAGCGAACAACTTCTTGAGTTAAAAAAAACGGTCCTTGTAAATTGATCTTCATAAGCCAATCGTAATTTTCTTCCGTCATCGTCAATATATCATCACGGACTTTTGCCGTAACACCGGCATTGTTGACAAGCAGGTTGAGTTGGCGAAAATCAGTTCGGACTTTTTGAACGAGTTCCTGTCGGTCATTCCGGCTGCCAATATCGCAACGGTAATAAATCACTTTTTGATCACAGGAACAGCACGCCTTTAGTTCGTCAAGTTCCCGACAAACATGATGAATCTCCCGTGTACCGCAAAGAGCCAATGTATATCCTTCCGCCAAAAGCGATTTCGAAATCCCTAACCCAATTCCACGTAAACCACCAGTTATCAGTGCCGTTTTCATAATTGTCTCCTTTATAATTGTTTTCCTAAATATTTCCTAGTGTTCACAAGTTGGTTGTTAAAGTTGGTTGTTAAAATTGGTTGCTAAAATGGTTAAAATTTTTCCTAGTGTTCACTGATTGGTTGTTAATTTAGATAAATTTTTATAGGCGAAATCGACCAAGATTTATCATTGGCAGATCGGCTGAATAAACAACGTCTTGGAAAAAACAGATTTGAAAATAACGAGTCTATCATTTAAAATCACGATTTCTGTCACGATTTTTGTTGAAATTTTACTCATTTTAACAACCAGCCTGTGAACATTAGGATTTATTGAAGTAATTGAACGATGTTATTGAGATCATTAGGAACGGAAATAGGGTGATTAGCGAAATCTGTTGTTTTGACACCGCGCTTACCGAGAACATTTTCAAAAAGTGTGGAATCAGTTCCATGATAGGCGACAGTTGCGTTTGGGTCTTTGAGTTGATGACCGGTCAGAATACAAACAACCCGTTCCGATTTTTCAATAATTCCCTCCGCAATAAGTTTTTTCGTTCCGGCAACACCGGCAGCACTTGCCGGTTCACAACCCAAACCGCCGGCACCAACCTGTGCTTTTGCATCAAGAATCTCTTGTTCCGACACTTCGCGAACAACCCCGTCACAAAAATCCAACGCCCGTAAACATTTCGACAAATTGACCGGACGATTAATTTCAATAGCACTAGCAATTGTTGAAGCTTTACGTCCTTCGGCGGTCATTTGGTCGAAGAACTTTTTTGCGTGAATTTTATCATAATTTCCGTTATTCCATCGCAGTCCTTCCTGTTCATAGAGCCGATACAAGGTGTTGGCACCGGCGGCGTTGATAATTGCAAGACGCGGAATTTTTTTAATAAGACCGAGTTTATGTAATTCGATAAATGCTTTACCGAAACTGCTTGAATTTCCGAGATTCCCGCCGGGAACAACAATCCAGTTCGGCGGTTCCCAACGTAACGCTTCCAGAACACGGAACATAATTGTTTTTTGACCTTCAAGCCGAAATGGATTAACACTGTTAACCAGATAGATATTGAGTTTTTTTGAAACTTCCTGAACACGCATCATAGCATCGTCAAAATCACCCTGAATTTGAATTGTTTTGGCTCCGTAATCCAATGCTTGTGAGAGTTTACCGTAAGCGATTTTACCGGAACCAATGAAAATAACCGATTGCATTAGATTGGTGCAAGCCGAATAAATTGCTAGGGATGCGCTTGTATTTCCTGTTGAGGCGCATGCTGCTCGTTTTGCGCCGACAACAGCACCATGTGAAAAGGCAGCGGACATTCCATTGTCTTTGAAACTACCTGACGGGTTTAGACCTTCGTATTGTAGAAACAGCCGGTCTGCTTTCAAACCTACAAACGCAGCAACACGGTTGGCTTTTTGAAGAAGCGTTTGACCTTCGCCAATAGTAATACAACCGGCTAACGGTAAAAACGGCAATAACTCATGAAACCGCCAAACTCCGCTTAACCGATGCGGATTGGAACGTTCCGACCAATACGTTTCGAAAAAGTGTAAACTTTTGGGAGGTTGTAATTGATTCCAATCGTATTCTACATCCAAAAGTTCACCGCATTCTGGACAAGCATGATGAATCTCGTCAATACCGAATGTTTTATTACAGTTCGGGTTAATACAATGTTGATAGGCTGTCATCGAAGATTTTTCGGGAAAAAAAGTAAAAAGTAGAGAGTAACTCAAGTCCTCACAAAAACATTGCAACATATTAACATAAACAAAGAACAATGTACAGTATATTTTACATGGTAAAAAAGAACCGTATATTTTCGATGTCGGTAAAACAATCAAGACTCTGATTTCATCTCCGTAAGAAATGAAACGTAACTATTCAGTAACCGCCTTGAAGAGTAGAGTGTGTAAAGTATATTACGATTTGTAATATATACCAATTACACTTTAAAATTCGTTTTTAATTTTTTAGATAAAAACGATAAATAAATTTTTTAATTTATTTTTTGTTGAAATATGTTACCGTTTATTCCTGTATTTCGGTTAAAATATTTCGTAACATTTCG
>JAITIZ010000084.1 GCA_031279215.1 Planctomycetaceae bacterium | reverse complement strand
CGCCGAAGTTGCTCATGGTACTGGAACTCAAAACGAAAAGATACAACACTTTTACAAGGATTGATTGCGTTTGCGAAAGAAGATTACGAAACAGCCGAAAAACACTGGAATTTGTTAGCAGAACTGGACAAAGTATTTTATGCAAAACAAAAAGCGTCCGGTTGGGAAAACGCGACAACGCTTGCACGATTAACATGGAATTTACGCAACCAAAAAGGTTCACTTTACGCAACACCGGAAGAGATGGAAAATTTCAAAGACCCCAAACGTCGTATGGCAATTTTGTTAGCAGATTTATATTACGAAAGCGAACAACATCAAAAAGCCTTATCAATTTACCAACGACTTGAAAATCGGGAACTCGGTACACTTTCAAAAAATGAATTGGTGTATGTAATGCTTGGCGTTTTTTCTTGTTTGTGTTGGGAAAAGAAATTTGACGAAACTACATATATTTTTCATAAAGCAAAGTTATTTGAAGATACTCCAAGCGAAAAAAGAGCGATCTTAGGTTTTGCTAACCGAATATGTGATGTCACGGATCCAGAAAAGTTTAAAAAAGTATAAAAGCATATCAATATATAATAAAAAAATTCCCTCAATCAGATGAACAACAATTTGCAACGTTTCTTATGGGGGTGCTTCTATTTGAAGCAGGTAAACAAGCGATTTCTCAACAAAATATTGACGAGGCTACAAAGTTTTTTTATTCAGCCTTAAAATATAATGTAGAAGTTCTACAAGAAAAAACAGCAGAGCCATATCAAAAAAAAATAAAAAATTTAGTTGAAATTATAAGAACAAATTTCTCTAATTAGCTGAATTTCAAATAAGAAAAAATATAAAAAATTTGACATTTAACCAATTTTCTACAAATAAATTATAATTTTTTAAAACATGAACGATATCAGATTTTTGGATAAAACTAAGAATTCTGAAATGTCTCAATTATAAATACAAATATTTATTACATTTATTCATAGGAGTAATGATTTATGACCTCTATTTTTTTAAAAAATAAAAAAATGTTTGATTTTATAGTAATTAGTATTGTATTTTGTACAATATTTATGAAATCATTTGTATGTGCCCAAAGTAATACCAACGTATCAATACATTCACAAAAAAAGAATGAATCCGTTACATTTTCTGATAGTGATGTTAACGATTTGATTGAGCGGCATTTGACAGTGAATGTTGTGGAGAATAACGGTAGGCATGATACTATTGTAAGTGTTAAGCCAGTTAGTAGTGACAGTGGAAGTCATTGGAGTATAGGACCCTATACGTCACGAGTTTCTACAGAAGTAAGTTTTACTGGTTGTCAAAGACCTGGGCGTGAAGCTAAAACTTATCAACCAATTTTTTCAGGTGTAGCCGGTCCCAAAAAAGGAGGACGTGAATATCGAAAAAATGATGATTTTGATTGGACAGTAACAGGGACTTATCAATTAACATGTAGCGAAAAATGTAAGTCTGGCATTGAAGTGGAAGTACCTGTAAATTATGATTTGTCATTAGATAAAAAATCAATAAAAATTCATTTTGAGGATGCTTTACATAAACAAGAAAATTGTAAAGTTACAAACCATGTTGATCATACAATAGACTGGAGTAAAATTAATTCACCTGCACACCCTCAAGAAGTGACGGTATATTGTGATCAAAATTGTAATATCGGTACAATAAATTTTGTACCAGGTGATTATGAAATAGTAGTTACTCCCAATACTTCTTTTTCAGGTAGAAGTAATTCACGTTTTGGATTAGGCGAAACGGCAACCGTAACAATATTAGATGAGAACCAAGAAGAAGTTCCTGATGATCAGATTGAAACACTAGAAATAATCGGAAATAGTGACACAATGACAATTAATGCCAATAAGATAACAGCAGGATGGGTACCGGGAACAGTACAAATTCACGCTATTGTTAATGGAACAGATATAAGTTATACAGTGGCAGTTATTGAGCCAAGTGGAATCTATCAAAATTTAAAGTCGGGAAGTGTATTTTCTCGGTATCCCAATAATATAGGAGGTGGGTTTAAAGCATTTACGTTTCTACTTCCCAAAGATGTATCCTTTCATAATCTTAAAGTTGTTGAAGGAAACTGTAAAGAAGACGCTAATGGAATCTGGAAAGGAAAAGTTGGACCTCATCTGCGCAATGAACAGTGGGGAGATAAGATTGCTTCGGTTGGTAAAGGAAATATACAAAAAGGTTCACAAGTGCTAGGACCAAATTCGGACAAATCTGATATGATACAATTTGTAATTCCGAGACTACCTAATAATGTACAGAATGAAACTGGTGGAATAATTTGGATGATACCATGGGGTTATACAAAATCGACAAGACAACAACATTTTCGTGTTATTACTTATGCCAATCAAAATGCCGTCACAAATGGGATTAATGGAACAATCATAAGTAAATGTAAAATACGTATAAGAGCATATATAGATGGATCCGTCTCAATTATTAGTGAGGGCGGGGAATAAAGGTAACTTTGTGAAAAATTTTTCTATATAAAAATTTCATTTTGAAACAAAAAATTAAATAGTTTTGAAGTGTTAATTTGATCACACTATTTGTTGTGTGATTTTATACCATGTCAATATAACAATAAAATCATTAATTGGAGAATTAAAATGAAGTATTTTATTTTTTTGGTGTTATTTTTGTTCGCAACTCATTCATTACTTGCACAAGTTATTATGAATGAAAAAATGACAGACAAACGATATCTTGATTGTAAGACGCAATATGAGGTCATTAAAAGTTGTTTTAAGACTAATGAACAAGGTTTTTTTTCAACACCTCAAAAAATGCGTGAAGAATTAGACAAATTGGATAAACTCATTTCAACTGATGATGATGCTTATGTTGACTGGATGGTAGAAGTATTAAGAATTCTCGCACGGTATAAACAATCTCCCAATAAAGAGTTTAAAATGATACTTGATGAGTATTCAGAAAGACTCAAATCCAAATCTCCCCAATTTATAGAAACATATAATGATTTTTTTGCATTTTATCTGAACCATTTATCAGGATACGGGCGTTTAAAACCGTCTGACGTGCCAAAGCTACAACGTGAATGTTGTGGAAATCTCCTGGAAAAATGGAGTAATTTTTATGCTCTTAATCCTAGATTTGACCCGGAATTACCGGAAAATAAAATTGATGATTTTTTTACACCACCCGATATTCCTGAAAACCGTAAAATAATATGGGTCAATGGAATTCCAGCTTCAGAAATTAAAGATACAGTAACGAAAGAAGCCTATCACAAATTTACCAAAGAAAAAAATAGAATAGATAGACTTTTTCAATCACAAATGATTTTCGATAACATTATTGATAATTACGAGAAGGATGTGATAAATTATGTCGTTTTTTTCTATTCATTTCCTCCGTCGGATAAAAAAGATTTACAGCAACTCTTACTTGAAAAAAAGGTTGATACAATTTTCACAAAAAAAATTATGGAGAAATTAGAACAAAGAAAAAAATTCCATGAAGAAAAAAATTTCCGTATCTGGTATCGAGATAACGATACAATTCTTTGTTTTGGGGGATTTGTCGGGATTAACAAAAATAAAGTGCGTATTATGGAGTTTTTCTTTCATAAAGAGGAAGCGTCCATTGTAGCTTATCCTATTTCATATTTTAGTAAAGAAGATCAAAAAATAGCCGAAGAAATGGATGCTAAGCGTATTCAAAAAAATGAAATCGGAAACCATTGAGATAAATATAAAGGAGTTTATCAGACAGATTTATTATCTCACTCATCCTGTTTTATATCCATATTTATTTTTGTTTTAAAAATAAATAATCCGATTGTTTCTTTTGTTGGCAGATTCAAAATCAAATTCTGTTAAAATCTCAATCAAAATTGACGTTATAAAAATGTTATTGAATGTTTCAAATTCAAATGTTAATTTCAAATATTCTGTTGACGATATAATCAGGAAAGTCCGCACGGCGTATGCAACAGGAATGTATCAATTATACGCCGATTGTCTCTATATTGAAAACAATCGCGGCGGTGATATTGCAACAGGAAATCAAACACCGGATCGAGTTGAA
>JAITIZ010000079.1 GCA_031279215.1 Planctomycetaceae bacterium | reverse complement strand
ACGGTTTGAACTCTTTTGATTAAACTGTGAGACTTAATCGGTTGCGATGCGTTTTGGATACCGTTTGTTTGCGGTGAGCGAATCGCAACAATTTCAATGAAACCTTATAAAATAAGGAGTCTAACAATGAAAAATGTAGTAATGTGTTTGGTCGGGATTTTTGCAGGATTTTTTGCGAAAAGCCCAATGTTAAAATGGGCAAACCAGGGGGGGGGGGGCACTCTGTAGTGGAAAGTTGATAACGGATAGTGGAGAATCTTCACGTTCTAAACTCTTTCCTGTAAACTTTTTACAACTTCTCCGTTCTTCACCGTTCGGCTTTACCTTGGTCGAACTTCTTGTGGTAATTGCGATTATCGGCGTGTTAATCGCTCTTCTGTTGCCTGCCGTTCAAGCCGCTCGCGAAGCCGCAAGACGGATGCAGTGTGCAAACAATATGAAGCAAATCTCGCTGGCACTGCAAAACTATCACGACGTCCACAAAAAATTTCCGTCGCAAGTATCCACCGTCACCCCTTTTCGTACGGTTGATGGTATTACTTATAGCGGTGCTGAGTGGGGACCAAGTTTCCGAATACTTCCATTTAATGAACAAACGGCAGCCTACGATAATATTATTTCAAACCATGTTAAAGGCACAGCCTGGGCTCCCGATCCAACAGTTGATCTTAAACTTGCTGCTTACCTTTGTCCTTCCGACGGTAACGGAAAAGAAGTTCGCTATGCTCCGACAAATTACGCATTTTGTTTCGGTGATGGAATGTGGCATCACAAAAACTCAATCACTCATGCCCAAGCGAAACAAATTAGTTCCCGTTTGCTTTTTATTCGGGGTACATGGCGCGGAATTGATTTTATTATTGACGGAACCAGTAATACGCTTGCTGTCAGTGAACACATTATCGGCACGGAAATGGGTGGGCGTAAAGTCCGGGGCAATCTTGCTAAAGTGGTCAGCCCCGACAGCACTGCCGGTGGTCCTATCAGTGTTTGCGGTTTTAGTGCTTTGACTGATGCCGGTGACCGAACAGTGTTTAAGGCAGGAATTGATCCGGTTCTACCAAGTAATAATTCAATCGATGATGGTTCCTACAATTCCAATGTTCGCGGCGGACGTGCTTTTGACGGACGCGGTATCTATGGCGGTTTTCATACCGTTTTGCCGCCTAATTCTCCGTCATGTTCGCATCGGAGTGACGTGAGTAACGAACAGGCGGAAGATAGTTTTCAAGTTCTCGCAACTCAAAGTAATCATCCGGGCGGTGTCAATGTCAGTTATTTTGACGGTTCCGGTAAATTTGTTTCTGAAACAATTGACTGCAACGGAAGTTCCGCCAAGCAAGTCAATGTCGGTGAAAGTCCTTACGGAGTTTGGGGAGCCATCGGCACTCCGGCATGTAAGGAAAGCAAATCTCTGTAATGTTTCTCAAAGAGTCGGAAATAAAATTCCGCCAAACTTTCTGAAAACGATTTTCTTTTTTCCTTTCAACCAACTAATCAATTTTCACAATTATGTACATTTATTTTTTGCCAATAATGATTCTTTTTGCAACATTTTGTTCCGGTTGCGGCGGCGTCAAAACGCCGGACGGAATGCCGAAACTTTTCCCGTGCGAAGTTGTCGTAACACAAGAAGGACAACCTCTTACCGGCGCAACAATCACTGTTCAATCCGCTGATTCGCCGTGGAACGCAACAGGCGGAACAGACACAAACGGTAAAGCCGTTTTGTTCACACAAGGTAAATATTCGGGTGTTCCAGCCGGAAAGTACAAAGTGATTGTCAATAAAACTGTTACCGAAAAAGAACCTTCAACATTTGAAGGTAAACCGGCAACAAAGGAAGTGGTTTACTACCTTGTTGAAGAAAAATATCAGGAGTTACAAACATCTCCTTTGGAAATTGAAATCACTTCCGGCGGAGAAAGTTCCTTTCAATTGGATGCCGGAAAAGCGGTAAAAAACCGTATTCCCGAACGATAATAATTTTTGTTTCAATTGTTTTCACTTTTTATTAATTTTAAGGAGATTTATTATGACCAAATTTCATTCCTATTTAACATTAGTGCGTAAGGCTTTTACGCTTGTTGAACTTCTGGTGGTTGTTGCGATTATCGGAGCGTTAATCGCACTTTTGTTGCCTGCCGTTCAGGCTGCCCGAGAAGCGGCGCGACGATCACAATGTACGAACAATCTGAAACAGTTGGCTCTGGGAGTCCACAATTTTCACGATGTTCGCAACAAAATACCGCCCAATGGTACCACTAACCCTGGTGCTTGGGCATGGACGGTACAAATACTTCCGTTTATTGAGATGCCATCCGCTTATGATGAGATCGTATCACAAAATTACACGTCCAATTCTACAAATGGTCCTTTTGGACAACTCTTTTCCGTCTTTGTTTGTCCTTCTGATCCACGATCTGAAGATAACCGAGTCGCCAATAGTAGAGGACCAGGTAATTATAATTGCAGTGTCGGAGATTGCTGGACAGATTGGGAAAACGGTCCCGGAACACGCGGTCCTTTTTGTCACGAAAGTAAAGCGGTTCATGGTTTGGAATCGCTGACTGACGGAACCAGTAATACATTGATCATTGCAGAGGTTTGTCAGGCTTCCAATTTGAATCAAAATTCAGGCGTTAAGGGTGATATTCGCGGTTCGATTGCTTCGGTCAAAGCGGCAAAAAGTGATACGCCTTCAACACTGACCGGAAAAGTTTGTTTTGATACAAAACTTCCTAACGGTTTTGTGGGAGGAACCAGTACTGGCGTAGTTGATGTCGATTGTAATTCCGTAGGAACACGTTGGGGTGATGCGTGGGATGTTTACAACACATTTTCTGCGGTTCTTCCGCCAAACGCTCCGGCATGCAGTACACAAGGTCCTGCATCCGGTTCATTATCTTATTGGTCTGAACGGACGGCTTTAGTAACAATGAGTAGTCATCATCCAGGCGGAGCCAATGCCGCATTGGGTGACGGTTCTGTCCGGTTTCTTTCCGAAACAATTAGTTGTGAAACTCCCGGTACCAGCGGTTTGAGTTCCTCTGCTGACCCAACCGAATTACAAGGAGCATCACCATTCGGAATTATCGGCGCACTCGGCTCAATGGACGGAGGAGAATCCGCCGCTCCATAAACGGATTATTGAGGAATTTAAAGGGTAATCAATCCGCAAATTACACAGATTTTCGTAGAGAAACAAAGGTAAGCGATTCCTTCGTTGAAGGCAAGAAGTATATACTCAATCCTGTTATAAATAGGTCGTTTTGTAATATATCCGTGAAATTTTTGTTTTTCGCTCTTAACCCCGCTAGGGAGGAAGAGTAGTTGAGAGTGGAGAGTGGAGAGTGTCGCAAGCGGATTACTACCAAAACGGTAATCATTCCGCATGCGACACTATCCACTCTCAACTATCAACTATCTACTATCCACTCTCAATAATCTCGCCCCGTGCGGGGCTTTGACAAAGGAGAGGAGATTCTTCTGATCCGTAGGTTGCGCTTCGCTTAACCTACGGTTATGCACATCTCGTCCCTGCGGGACCAAGAAAACATAAGAGATTAAGGAAATACCACGAAAATAGAACCAAAAAAATTATTCCACTGATATATTACCAAATTCCTAATTTTTTTTGCTAAAAACGGTTTTTATTTCTCAAGTTTTTCCTACCAACTGACGGAAGGAATTCAAATTTTAAATTGTTTACTCAAACCTATTGAGTCTCTTGAAAACCTCAATATTTTTTGCTATGATAATTTTATGTTAGAAGGAACGCGGTCGTCTCGACCGCATTTTTAGGCGTTTTTTGCAAAAAAACAGGGCAGGCGAGACGCCTGCGTTCCTCCTAATATTAGTTTTTAGAAGTTACCTATTTTGTTTTAACTTAAAATTTTAATGATATTATGAAAATTGATCAGATTGATATTTACCTTGTACGATTTCCGTTGGCGCATCCTTATACGATGGCGGATACACGGCTTGATTATTTTGATACGGTTTTGCTTCGAATGCGTTCTGAAGGTCTTGATGGTTGGGGCGAGGTGTTTCCGGGAAACGAACCAACATTGACCGCAGCATGGTCGTCCGAAGTTTATGAATGTGTGCGGGAATGTTTGATTCCGCGATTGCTCAAATCTCCCAAAATTGATTCCAGCGAACAAATCAGCACCTCGTTTCAAGATATCAAAGGGAATCGTCATGCGAAAGCGTTATTTGATCTTGCGTGGTGGGATATTTATTCACGCTCAAAGAATGAACCCCTACATAAAACATTGGGCGGTAATCCCAAAAAAGAAATTGAATTAGGACTTTCATTTGACCGTTTTGAATCTCCCGATGTTTTTCTGGAAGATATTCGACGGGCGGTTTCCGATGGGTTCAAACGAATTACGCTTAAAATTCGACCGGGTTGGGATCTTCAAGTTCTCGGGACGGTTCGGAATGACCACCCGACTCAGATGATTCAATGCGATGTCGAAGGCTCTCTCAGTCTGGAACGGCATAGCGATACAATTTACCGTTTTGACGATTTTATGCCGGCTCTGTTAGAACAACCACTTTCTGCCAGTGAATTTGTCGGGCATGCAATGCTCCAAGATTCTATTCGAACACCAATCTGTCTCGATGAATCCATCACCACTCCGCACCAAGCAGAAATCGCTTTAGATTTGAGAAGTGCCGGAACTTTTTGCCTCAAACCCGGAAAAGCCGGAGGACTGACCGACGCCAAAACAATTCATAATATGGCTCAAAATAGTGAAATAGATTGCTATGTGGGAGCAGATATCATGACCTCAATCGGTTATCGTTTCGTTGCGGCTCTTGCGTCCCTGCCCAATGTTATACGCCCAACAGATTACGTCCGCTTCGAAGAACATTTAACCAATGACCCCGGTATTCCGCTCAAACCAATTCTTAAACCGGAACCCGCTAAATCAGTAAAACAAAATACCAATCAGTTTGAAGTTCATCCCAATGAAAATGGCGAAATGGTTGCGGAACGAGTTGTCCCGTATGAAGGTCCCAATATTCTGGCACAAGAAAAACGGTTGGTCATCGAACTCTGGAACGAATCGGGAATCGGTTTTGAACCCAACCTGGAAATGATTGAACAATTGGCGTTGCGAAGGTACAATGTTTCTCCATAAATCATAACCAAGGAACGATTCAGTAACCTTTAAATACAGAATACCTCGAAATACAGAATACCTCGAAATAAAGAATACACGGAATACAAAAGAATATTCCTAACAACAACGATTTATTTTTGCGAACTCTTTTTTTAGCGGGTTTGAAATAAATTCCGATTTTCCGTATATTCCGTGTATTTCGTGTTGAAAATCAATATTCTACGGAATTAAAGTACTAATCAAAAACAATTTAGCCTGTCGTTTTATCTATGTACGATAAAAATCTTCTTCAATCAATGATTTTGGAAAAAGCGTTGAAGTTTGGTGATTTTACGCTTGCTTCCGGTAAAAAGGCAAAATATTACCTTGACTGCCGGCAGATTACGCTTGATTCGGCGGGAGCGAAACTTATTGGTGAAGGTTTTCTGGACTTATTCCAGATGGAAAAGATGTTTCCGCAAGCGGTTGGCGGTATGGTGATTGGAGCCGACCCGATTACTGCTGCAATTATCACCGCCGCCGCCTTTCGTAATATTCCGCTTAAAGGGTTCATGGTACGCAAACAAAGTAAAGGGCATGGAACCAATCAATTTGTCGAAGGTCCTATTGTTCGCGGTGATCGTGTGGTTATTGTTGAAGATGTGGTAACAACGGGCGGATCGTCGTTAGAGGCGGCAGAACGTGTTAAGGCGGTTGGGGGAATTGTCGATGGGGTCGCCGCAATTATTGACCGATTGGAAGGCGGAGCAGAAACGTTTGCTGAAAAAGGTTATATTTTTCGTTCCCTGTTTACGGTACGCGATTTCGGTATCGAACCGTGATCTGACAAATATTCCTTGTTTTATTGTTGAGTTTTTTAATTTATCATTCCTGTCAAAATAAAGCGTAAATATTTTAATAATGACCGATACTATTCGATTACGAATTATTGATGCAGCAGGACCGATTTTTGCTCAAAAAGGATTTGCCGCAACAACCGTGCGCGAAATTTGTGCGGCGGCAAAAGTAAATCAAGCCGCTATCAATTATTACTTCGGGTGCAAAGAAAGTTTATACAAGGAAGTTTTTGAGTCAACATATCCCTGTATTTCATTTCATTATGAGGTTACGCAATCGGATTTGTCCCGCTCATTTGAAGAACGGTTTTATAACTTGATTGAGCAAAGAACCAAAGATATCTTCGCAACTGAAATAAGCGGTTGGAAAGCACAACTGCTTTTTCGGGAATTTCATGATCCGACTCCGAGTTGCGGTGAAAAACTTCAGGAATATATTGTTCAGGATTACAATGTGATTTATCGCTGTCTTGACGAATATTTCGATCCGGAAACACCCGAACATATCCGTTGGAAATGTATTTTCAGCATGTTCGGCTCGATTTTCTTTTACAAAAAAAGCGGCTCACTTCTGCGGAAAATTATTCTGGATGATATGCGGCAAAAATATTTTAAACCGGAACAAATTGCCGCATTCGCTGTGCAATCCTTTTTTGTTGTTGCCGCTCCTTATCGTAAACAGTAAGTGTTGTGGAGAGTAGGGAGTTAATATACTGTATCCCGTAATAAAACGGCCTTTTTGTAATCTATCAGTGGAATTTTTGTTTTTCGCTCTTAACCCCGCTAGGGGTGTGAAGTGCATAACCGTAAGTGTAGCGAATCGCAACCTACGGATCGGAAACATCCCTACTAGGCAGGCACACCCCTATTGTGATAACGCCGCAATTAGGAACACTTAGAGATTTTTTAAAAGCAATGAGAGTGGATAGTTGTCTTTTTTTATTTTTCTGATATATTGGGGAAGTTCATTTTTTAAAATTCTTAATTGGTGTATTGTGTTTATTTTAACAATTTTACCTATTTTGGATTTTTCGTCTGTTTTAACAGTGTAACCTATACGATTATCAATTATCAATATACTGCCAACTTAATTAAACGGAGATAACTGTGGCAATTTCGAAAGAACTCAATTTATTGACCGCTAAAAAACTTGGATCACTGGCTAAAGAACTTTCCATCTTTGGTTGGCATGCAATGCGTAAAGAGGAACTCATTACTGCTTTAGCATTGAAATCACGCACTAAAGTTGGGCGGGAGTTGATCCGGCAACGGCTTACCAAACTGAGTAAATCAACAAAGATGGACAAATTGGACAAACTAAATAAGTTGAACAAATTGAGCAAGCTGAACAAGTTAAATAGAACGACAAAATCAAAATTCGAAACAGTATCAGAAAAAAAGAAAGTCGAAGAAAAAAAGAAAACAAGCGAAAAAAAGCCGCTCTCCCCCGCTTCCTCAAAATCCTCCCCTAAATTACCTGCGAAAACTTCCCCCAAAACACCACCCGCTAAACCAGTTCCCATTTCTTCTTCCGCCTCATCTTCTACATCCTCTTCCCCTTCCCTTTCTACATCCTCTTCTACCTCCACATCCTCCGCTCCTATTACGAAAGATGTTAAAAAAGAAATTTCTCGAAAACAAAACATTGTTGTGGTTGCAGTAGAACCTCGCAAGGATCAAGGAACTGCGTCTCAATATCGAAAAAAACTTCGGCGTGATATTAGTACACACACAGACGAAGGACGTATGGATCAACTTGTTTTATTGGTTCGGGATCCATTTTGGCTTCACGCTTATTGGGAAATAACCGCCCGAACCGTAGAACGAGCCAAAGTTGCTTTGGGGGTATTTTGGCATACGTCATTGCCGATTATCCGTCTTTTCCGTTTGGAATCCGATGGGACAACGCAACCGAAACGGTCATTTGTTCGTGATATTTTGGTTCATGGCGGTGTGAACAATTGGTATTTGGATGTAATAGATCCGCCTTCGGCTTTTCAGATTGAACTTGGTTATATTTCACGGGAAAAGAAATTTTATTCTCTTGTTTCCAGCAATATTGTTGAAACCCCTCAACAACAGGTTATTGATGAGTTGGACAATCTTGATGGTAATTGGCGCGGTGTGGCGGAAGATTTGGGGCGAATTTACAAATTAAGCGGCGGCGATAGTAATAATCAGGAACTTAAAAAAATATTTGAAGAACAATTACACCGCCCTATGTCGGCACCGCTTCTTTCACGTTACCGTGCATCCCAACATCAAAGTTTAGGTTCGGAAAAAACTCGCCGTAATTTTCTATTTAATATTGATGTGGATATTATTATTCACGGTAAAACGGATCCGAGTGTTCAGGTAACAATTCGGAATGAGCCTATCAAAGTTCAACCCGATGGTTCTTTCGGTATTCGTTTTGCGCTCCCTGAAAAACGGCACGTCTTTTCAATGGAAGCGGAAGGAAGTGATGGAGTGGAAACCCAACGCGCCATTCTGACTATCGAACGAAATACCCGAATTCTCGAAACACTCTTTCAAGAATCGGCTGACGACGATTAAATATCTGACAATATTCGTATATGGGAACTTCTAAAAACCTAATGTAAAAATTTATTGTTAGAAGGAACGCGGTCGTCTCGACCGCATTTTTAGGAGTTTTTTTGTAAAAAAACAGGGCAGGCGAGACGCCTGCGTTCCTC
>JAITIZ010000673.1 GCA_031279215.1 Planctomycetaceae bacterium | reverse complement strand
GGTGATGCACCGATTACGATTGCGATGGAAATATTTGAACAAATTCTCAAGGAATATCCGATTGATCAAGAACGAATTTCAACCTTTGGTCAATGCAGTGGTGCGATTGGTTCGACAATGTTGATTCAAAAATATCCTCAATTAGTTTCGGCGGTCGTTTATATTTCCGCAACACCTCCGGCAGGTTTTATGATAAAAGATGTTACGATTTCATCTTTTAATTGTACAGAGGATTATAATGAGTGAATTGAGAAACGAGAAAATGTTTTCATTAAATTCCGCATAAGAGTATGAATTCCGAATGTTGTCAACAAAATATTTGTTTTAATGAACATCGTATCGGTACAAACCGATGTTGGCTGGTTTTGCGAGTTGTTGTTGCATTCATCCTTTTAATTGCAGCAATTTTGAAGGCTTATCAGTTGGCAACAACACCATTGTTGGGCGAAGGATTGCTTCATGCCCGATGGTTCAATATTTTTGTTGTCGAATTTGAATTGTTTTTTGGAATTTGGTTAATTTTCGGTTTGTTACCAAGACTGACATGGATTGCCAGTATCGGTTTATTTTCGATATTTTCAATCGTTTCGTTTTACAAAGTGATTTCCGGTGAAACATCGTGCGGGTGTTTTGGATCAGTAACAGTTAATCCGTGGATCACGATGACCTTCAATTTTGTGACTTTGACAGAAAAATCGCATTTATCGGAAAATGAAAAGTCTGTCATATTAGAACCATCAAAATGGATTGGTAAGGAACTTCCGTTATTGCAATTCTTAGAACGCACTGATATTGACAAAATTTTAACGAATAATCAAAATATTGTGTTGTTCCGTTTCGATTGCGAAGAATGTAAGCAAATGATTGAAAAAATACAGGACAAAAATCATTATGTTTTTATTGCAATTCCTCCCGAACAAAATAATGTTGCCCTTTTTTCCTTGACAGAATATTTAACATTGCCTGATAAATATGAATGGTGGATAGAAACTCCGATTGTTTTGACATTAGAAAATGGAATCGTCAAAAAGGTTGTTAAAAGGAATTAAACCCAAATGAGTCGATCTTTCAGAATAATTTTTTCCTTTTTCATCGTTTTTTCGATTGTATTTTGTTTATCTGGATGCAATAAAAATGATAAACAGGTTTCCACACGAGTCAAAAAATATACATCACCACAAGGCGACTCAGAATCGAATTTTGATGACGCAGAAGATACAGTTACATTAACACATGATTTCGGAGTTCTTGTCCAACCGATTAAAGACGCCGTTACTTGTGAATTTGAAATTAAAAACGATACAAAAACGACATGGAATCTCAAAACAATTGTGAATACCTGTTCTTGTACTATTGCCGATATGACATCGTCAAAAGTGGAAGCGGGAAAAACGGAAAAAATTCTTGTCGTGTATAAACCGGTAGGTGATGGAAGTTTTGATGATCATCGAAAATCACTTGTACAATTTGAAGAAGAAGCGGCACCGAAATTCGTGTTGTTTGTCAAGTCTCGTGTTCGTGAAGCAATAACTTTTAAGCCAAAATCGCTTTCATGGGTGCGGGTTGGAGAAAATCAGATCAGAAAAGATAACTTTGAAATCCAGAATTTTTCGGATAAAAAATGGGATATACCGGAGATAACAGAAAAACCGGAATGGTTAAAAGTAGAATATCGTAATATTCAACCGCCGCAAACCGAACCATCAATGAAACAACTTTGGCTGGCAGAAGTAAGTGTTGATACAACAGGGATGAACTCCGGCGAACATCAAGGTAAAATAGTTTTGAAATTTGGTGAAAATGAAACAAAATCATTGCCTATAATTTTACAAATTACTTCGGCAGTGAGTGCCATTCCTGCCCAGTTCTTTTTCGGAAATGTCACGAAAAATGAACCCGCAACGAAAAATATAAAAATTGTTTTCAGTCCCGATTCGATTCCCAAAGATAAAAACGAAATTCATTTTGAACATAATTTTGGTGAAAGATTACAACTACATTGGATTTCCACTAAAGGCGAAATATGGGAATTACAAGCGTTATTGAAATTGAATGAGGAAAAAATACCGGACGAATCTGTTCTCGTTATGACCTTTTCCGATCCTAAATTACCGAAAATTCAATTACCGATTTATATAATGATTGTTGCGGAGGACAGACAATGAGATGTTTTTGTATTGTTTTGATATTTTTTATAACGTTATTTGTGTTGAATACTTTGTTGTTACTGGGTAAAGAAAATAATCAAGGAAAATCGGAGTACCAAAATAAAGAGGAAAATACCGGTGATTTAATATGCGGTCCCAAGTGTGTCAAAAAGATTTTACAATGGTATAAAAAAGAAGATGAGGATATTATCCGCCTAGTACGAGAAATACAATGGCCTGATATACAAAAAGGGACATCAATAGGCAAAATTGCTCAAGCTTTGGAAAAACGAGGTATTCATACTTTCGCAATGAAAGTTAAATCATCTGCAAGAATTGTTTGGCAATATCCTGTTATTATTCACATTAAACCGAAAAAGGAACAAAATATAGGACATTTTGTTGTATGGTTACCGACTTCAGAGAAAAGCGTTGTCTGTGTTTATGATGGTGACTTTGGAATATTTAAATACAACGAGAGACAATGGTCAAATGAACGATCAGGAAGTGTGTTATTGACATCTATTGAACCAATTAAAACCCCATACAATTCGGTGATTTTTGGGGGATATGATGTCAATTCCCGACCATTTATTGTTGTTTCTCTTATCATATTCGTGAGTGGTTGTGTTTGTTTTACCTTAACCTTTTTTCCAACTCAATTATTTTTAAAAGGAGAAAAAAATGAATTTACAAAACTTTAACTTTAACAATTTTTGTGTATCAACATTGACACTGGTTACCCTAGGTTCCTTGTTTATGTTAAATATTGCACCTTCTAAACTTACTGTTTCAGGTAATGCTAATGCCGTTTATGGTGGTTGTTATGCCACCAAAGCTGTGTATGATGGTACTTGTCGGGAAGAAGTAGGGTGTGGCGGGGCAGGTTGTCTTCCTTTGGATGCGGGGAATCCAGACACTGCCTATGTCTGTGATAGTTCGATTCCAACAGAAGGATCACCAGACATCCCCAAGAATGGCTATGCTCTATTGAAGAATACAAATGGGTGGAATAACTCATGTGACACTCCAGAGCAGGGGAATATGACTTGCTCTACGTCACAGATTGCTTGTGCCGTAGAGGTTCAATGTTATTCTACTTGTGCTTATATTCAAGTAGGCGCATCAGTGTATCCGAATCCTCCGCCTATGGAGTGGAGGTGTGTTAACAACGATCAACAGACCGATTATCCACCGAGAGGACAAAAGACTCATCATACCGCATCGGGAGTGACTTGTCCGGCCCAATAGGTTTTATGCGCAAATGACCTTATTTAATTTTTTGTTTTTGTAACGATAGATCAAGTCTACACAACAATGTTTTGAGTAAGTTTATTTGTGCGTAATTCACTTATAAGTTAATATCGGGAATTACTAAAAACCTTCTTTTGACCGCAAAACACGCGAATTTTCGTGTGTTTCGTGGTTAAAAATTTTGAGTTTTTAGAAGTTCCTTATTAAAATATCCTTAACAAGAATTTATAAATATTAGGAGATCTCTTATGATAAATTTGATTTTGTCATACCTGCCGTTAGTAGCTCGCTTGACGGATGATAATGAAGTTAACACATCACAAAAGTTTTATACTTTTTGTGTGAATATGGGATTGTGTTTCGTTTTAATCAACTATATCGCAACATGTTTTATTTGTATTAATAAATTTGCAGGCAGACGGACATACATTGCAATGTTATTTTTGTTTTTTTGTTTGCCTTATTATACAGGAATAACTGTTGCCAACGATGGACATAAGTTGATTGACTTATGGATGGCTTCTCGGTCTGCTCTTGTTAGCGGTGTTTGTGAGATACAAGGCACTGTATCCATTACCGCAAATGAAAATAAGAAGCAAACGGTTCAGGATTATCATAGTTTCAGTGCTTTTGATGTTGCGCGTGGACGTTATCGTTTCGATCGTAATAAAACGACACCCCTCACTGGAGGAAAATATCTTCGAACTCCCGAATACCAGTTTCATTCGTTATCCGTACCGGAAGAGGAACAAGGACATATAGGAGTGGTTCGTATAAGTCTAAATGACCCTGTATATGAACAAATATGGCCTTTCGATTTAAGATCACTTGGTTTTTTTACATTATTGGGACCAGCCTATTTTGTAGAATTTGAGAATTTTAAAAATTACTTAAAAAAAGTTGAAATTATTAGTCTGGACACTAACCCCAATGGAATCATTTGTGTTACCTTTGTTCCCAATAAATATCCGACTAATTTTATTGTAAAATTGTGGATAGATACACGAAAAGGTTATACTTCGCCTAAAATAGAGTATGGAAGATTTGTTACTACAGAGACAACTTGGGAACAATTCAATAAAGTATGGGTTCCGACAACATGTTCTATAAAATATGGACATCAAATACCCCATAACGCAATAACACTTGATGCTGATTTTAACATTATTTGGAAATCAGTGAACAACAACGAGTCTGCAAAGTATCTTGAAATTGCTAACTTGGCACCTACTGGCAGTACGGGCGAAGTTGTGTCTTGGGAATTGGGTACAGACCAGCCATTACGGATTGAAACTTTTTCATCTGAAGATATTATCCCTCCATCGGATAACAGAGGCTATAATTTTCGTTCGTATCTCTTTATGGTTTCTGGATTTATTTTAATATTCGTATCCTTGTCTAAAATGGCTTATGACCGCTGGACGAAAAAACATTAGCAATGAAGCAATTTTTCTATTGGTTTCAATTTTGTATTTTGTTACTGGTTTACTCATCTCTTTTGGTTTATTCCGCATGGAATAATTGTCCGGTAATGAGTGAAGACGCTCATCTGGCAAGCGGGGTGAGTCATTATAAATACCAACGTTTTGATCTCTACCGCGTTAATCCTCCGCTTGTCCGGTTTCTTGCCGCATTGCCGGTAAAAAACGAATTAATATCACGAGAAAATAATTGGTGGCGTTACGATACTTCGCCGCTTAAACGTTCGGAATTTACTGTTGGTATTGATGTTGTCCGCCAGCATCCCGATTATAAATTACTGATTTTTCGTTCCAGAATTTTAATTGCTTTATTTTTTGGATTGATTGGTTCGCTCGTCTGCTATTTTTATAGCAAACAATTTGTTGGAGTAATACCAGCTTTTATTGTTCTTCTTTTATGGTGTTTCTCTCCATATATTTTAGGGCATGGTTCTACAATAATGAATGATGTTCCCGCTGCTGTTTTGGCGGTAACTTCGATTTATGTTTTCTGGAAATGGCTTAAACGTCCTGAAATGTTAGAAACATTGATTGCCGGACTTATTCTTGGTCTTGCGGAACTGACAAAATTTACGTTACTTATTTTTTATCCGTTGTTTATTATTCTCTGGATATTGTATCGAATACCGGAATTTAAATCAATTTCCAGACAAGGCTTGTTTCAACAATTGAAACAGATTATCATTATTTTCGCAACAAGTTTGCTCATTATTAATATGGGCTATCTTTTCGAAGACACCGGTAAACAATTTGGTACTTTCAAGTTTCAGACAACACTTTTTACCGGTTACGAAAATATTAAAGACATTCCTACTGGCGGTGGTAATCGTTTTGAAAATACATTGCTGGGCAAAATTCCTGTTCCCCTT
>JAITIZ010000643.1 GCA_031279215.1 Planctomycetaceae bacterium | reverse complement strand
CGCCTGCGTTCCTAAAAAAATGAGTTTTTAAGTGCAGGCGAGACGCCTGCGTTCCTAAAAAAATGAGTTTTTAAGTGCAGGCGAGACGCCTGCGTTCCTAAAAAAATGAGTTTTTAAGTGCAGGCGAGACGCCTGCGTTCCTAAAAAAATGAGTTTTTAGAAGTTCCCTTTAGATAACTTCAAACTTCAAAAGAGCCGTTTCCAATATTTTTTTCAAATATTAAAAAACTAAACCTCTCAACAAATTAATGTATCATTCGATAGTTCTTGTTAAACAGGTTCCTGATACTGCCAATATTACGGTAAACGCAATGAAAGAAGACGGGACAGTGAACCGTTCTGTATTGCCGGCGATTTTCAATCCGGAAGATCTCCATGCGTTGGAAGCGGCACTGGATATAAAACAACGTTTTGGCGGTACGGTAACAGTTCTTTCGATGGGGCCTCCCAAAGCTGCGGATGTTTTGCGGGACAGTTTGTTTCGCGGAGCGGATCGGGCAATTTTAATTACAGATCGGCGGGCAGCAGCAAGTGATACGCTGGCAACAAGTTATATTCTTGCTCAAGCGGTTAAGACCGTAAATCATTTTGATTTTGTTTTTGCCGGTCGTCAAGCAATTGATGGCGACACCGCCCAAACCGGACCGCAATGCGCCGAAAAACTAGGAATCCCACAAATAACCTACATGGAAGAAATCTCCGAAATTCAAAACGGTAACGCAACTATTCGACGAAATATTGGGAACGGTTGGGAAGCGGTTCGTGTCCAATTGCCGGTTCTCCTGACGGTAATCGAAACTGCCAATACTCCGCGTCCGTGTTCGGCAAAACGTATGATGAAACACAAAAATGATCGTGTTCCCGCTGAAGTATCACCAGAACAAATCAATGAACTCAAAATCAAAAACCGGCTTATCGAACAATGGAATCTTGATGATATTGGAGCTGATTTAGAACGTTGCGGTATTGCCGGTTCACCAACAAAAGTTTTTCGTATTCAATCAATTGTTTTAAAAAAAGAAGGATTCACCGAAATAACTCCAACAAAAGATGGAATAACAATGTTGATTCGTGAACTCGTTCACGATAAAACATTAGGGTAAAATGTTGTCATAAAGAAAGCATGATCTGAAATCGTCAAATTTATTATATTTCTTACTTTTTGACGTGATTTTTCCAGATTCAAACGATTTTTTTGTTTTAAAACTGTTCGAATCAAAAAAACAAAGTAAACTTAGACGGTATTTTTTCTTTTGTCTGATTACGAAGAGTTTCTTATGAATAGACGTCGTGTTGTGATTACGGGTATGGGATTGATCAGTCCTTTGCCGGCTTCTCTTGAGTATTTTCGGGAGGCGTTAGTTTCCCGAAACGGGGCGGTTCGTCCTTTTCTTTGGAGTGGTGAGGAAGTGAGTTCGGTTCCTATTGCTGCCCCTGCGCTATTTGAAGGAAAAATCGAAGATTTTGATTTGCGTGATGCCGCACAGAAAAAAATCATCAAAAAAGGTCTGAAGGTCATGTCGCGTGAAATTCAGATGGCGGTTGCTTCCAGTTGCCAAGCTCTTCATCACGCCAATATCCAATTAGGACAGTTTCCGTCTCAACGTATTGGTGTTTCGTTTGGTTCGGATTACATTTTAACAACGGTTGATGATGTTATTGACGGGATTCGGGCTTGCTGCAATGATTCAAAAAATTCACGAAATTCAAAAAACTCAGAAGAAGTATTCGGTTTTGATTTTTCACATTGGGCGTCCGAAGGACTCACAAAAATGCAACCGCTTTGGCAATTAAAATATCTGCCGAACATGCCGGCAAGTCATATTGCAATTATCAATCATTTTCATGGTCCGAGTAATTCAATTACCTTGCGGGAAGCGTCTATTGGGGCTTGTGTCGGCGAATCGGTTGAGATTATTGCTTCGGGGCGTGCGGACATGATGCTTGTCGGGACAACCGGCAGCCGGTTACACCCAATAAAAATGCTTCACGCTATTCAACAAGAAGAACTTACAACAACCGAGTGTAAACCTTTTGATCGGTATCGGGATGGAACAGTTCTTGGTGAAGGTTCCGGTTCGTTGGTTTTAGAGGAACTGGAACATGCACAAAACCGCAACGCCATTATTTGGGGCGAAGTGATTTGCGGTTCCTACCGAACCCGTTATGACCGAACAAAAACAGACCGAAAACGTGAAGCGGTTCGGAGTGTTTTGTGTGATGTACTGAGGCGGAGCGGTATGGAGCCGGAACAAATTGGTCATATCAACGCGCACGGTCTTGGAACTCGTGATTCGGATTATGCTGAAGCGTTGGCAATTAACGATGTTTTTGGAAATCGGAAAAAATCAATTCCGATGAATGCAATTAAAGGGTTCTTCGGCAATCTGGGTGCCGGAAGTGGAGCTGTGGAATTGATTGCGGGGGTTCTTGCGTTACAAGAGGAATTGTTGTTCCCAACCTTGAACTTTTCAACACCAGACCCCGAATGTCCGGTAACTCCCAATCAGGAAAACAATACACCAAGCGGTCAATCGTTCATTAAAATTGCCGTAAATCCGCAATCTCAAGCCTCCGCAGTTCTTGTCCGAAAATTCCAATAATATGTTGGTGATAAAATATTGTCATTGTCTATTTTGGTCCGCAGATTGCGCAGATTTACGCAGAGATTTGTCCAGAGATTTGTCCAGCGATTCGTCCAGCGATGTTCGCAGAGATTCGATCTTTGTGGATTTTCAGGATTCTTTTTTGAGAGTTACGAAAGAACGAAACAAACAAAGGAAGAATAGACAAAAAATAGAGAAAATTATTTTCAAAAATTTTTGTAATATATCAATGAAATTTTTGTCTTTTGCTCTTAACCCCGCTAGGGGTGTGAAATGCATAACCGGCGGTGAAGCGAAGCGCAACCGCCGAATCAGGAACTCACCATATTAGTTAATAGTTAATAGTTAATAGTTAATAGTGTCGCATGCGGAGTTTTTACCAAAACGGTAATAAATTCCGCTTGCGAACTATTAACTATTAACTATTAACTATCAATAATGTAGTCCCTCTCGAAGTGTTGTTGTAAATTTGGTAGAATGGCGTTTTTTAATTATTTCCCGTTAATTATTTCCCGTTAATTATTTTTTGATTTTTACTTTTACCCATAGTTGACATGGAACGTTATTCGCATCTCAAACAAACCGATCCGGAAATTTATGAACTTATTCGGAAACAAACAAATTATGAATCAAATACATTGAAAATGATTGCTTCAGAGAGTTATGCTTCGTTTAGTGTTTTAGAAGCTTGCGGTTCAATTCTGACCAATAAATATGCGGAAGGTTATCCTGGGTCTAGATATTATGAAGGTAATGAGTTTGTTGATCAAATTGAAAATCTGGCGATTGAGCGTGCCAAGCGGCTTTTTGGTGCGGAACATGCCAATGTTCAACCTTACAGTGGTTCACCGGCAAACAACGCTGCTTATCGGGCATTGCTGACACCCGGCGACAAACTCATGGGAATACCGGTTCCTAGCGGTGGTCATTTGACGCATGGTTGGAAGGTTAATTTTTCCGGCATGGATTATGTTCAAATTCCTTACAAACCTCACCCTAAAACCGGTAAGTTTGATATGGATCAAATCCGCCAAACCGCAAAAAAAGAACATCCCAAAATGATTTTGGTCGGAGCAACTGCTTATCCGCACAAAATTGAATACAAAGATTTTGCGGAAATTGCTAATGAAATTGATGCTTATCTTGTTGCGGACATTGCCCATATTAATGCGTTGATTATTTCAGGAGTTCACCCTGATCCGGTGCCGTATTGTGATATTGTGAGCAGTACCAGCCACAAAATGCTTCGGGGACCGCGTGCGGGTTTTTTGCTCTCAAAAATTGAAGATCGGTTTCAGTCAAAATATTTTTCTGATCATAAATTCAATTTGGCACAACGAATTGATCGTGCGGTTTTTCCCGGGTTGCAAGGGGGACCGCATCTTCATATTATTGCTGGAATGGCGGCGGCGTTTCAGGAAGCCCTAACCCCTGAATTTAAGACTTACGGGGTTCAAATTGTAAAAAATGCGAAAAAATTAGCTGATTCACTTCTTGCTAAAGGTTATTGTTTGGTGGGTGGTGGAACGGATACACATCTCCTGATTCTCGATTTCCGCAATGAGAACTTTACCGGCAAAGATGTTGCGAAGGCGTTATCCCAATCGGGTATTATTGCGAATTTCAATATGGTTCCGGACGATCCGCGAAGCCCGTTTGTAACGAGCGGAGTACGGTTGGGAACTCAGTCATTGACCACAATGGGAATGAAGGAACCGGAAATGGAAAAAGTTGCCGATTGGATTCACCGTGTTTGTCAAAATATTACCAGAATCAATGAAGAATCTCCTAAAATTCGTCAGGAAATAGCTGATTTTTGTTCCCAATTCCAAATTCCGGGAATTACAGAACTGTCTTAAGGGAACCTTCTAAAAACTCAAAATTTACCGAGAGTTAACGGTGTGGCTTGGCTCGCCCTGATCTTTTTCCTACGCACTGAAAGGGCAATATAATAGTTGAGAGTGAAAAGTTGATAGTTGATAGTGTCGCATGCGGAATGATTACCGTTTTGGTAGTAATCCGCTTGCGACACTATTTTTCCTTTTTATCAGTTATCTGGAACCGCTAAAATTGTTCAACGTCCTCGGGAACGTGAGGAACCGGAGCGCCAGTTGTTTCGTTGGCGGCGTTCCGAATCGGAAGAACCCGCCGTACCGGAAGAATATGGAGTTGTACTCGGTGTTGCTGGCGGAGCAACACCAGAGGGCCGCCAATTCGAGGATGTTTCCGACGACGACGGAGGCGGCGGCAACGGTACCGCAGGCGGTACGCCTCCAGATGGAGGTGTTGCAGCCGGAGAAGGAGGAACCGGCGGCGGTAAAGAAGAAGGCGGAGAAACCGGAGAAAGTGAAGACGAAGAAGGTGAAGATGAAGGAGATGAAGATGATAACGGCGGCGGCGGCGAAGGTTGCCCTTCCGGTTGCGGTACGGCAGTCGTTGAATTGGTCGCCATTACCCCTTTACGGCGTTCAGCATCACGTTTGGCTTGCTCTTCTTTTAAACGCTTTTCTTCGTCATACTGTTTAAGCGTTTCAATAATCTCCGCAGCAGTTGCTACTCCATCGTTGTTTCGATCAAGAAATTGAAATTCTTCCGCCATTTTTTCCGTCCACGATTGTCCGTGAACGTATTCAAGCATCGAGAGTTGTCCGTCCAAATCATTGTCCCACGCAAAAAACCAATCCGGCATCCCAACCGGTAAACGATCATAAGCCGCCGATTGTCTGGTCGAAACCGCTGCTGCTCCTGTTGTAACATTGGCTTTACCCCCCAACGTGTCCAGTAATTCCGTCATGGAAATCCGACCATCACGGTTTTTGTCCGCTGTGTCCGCCTTAAACGGTAAAGAATTAATCCATTCGCCCTTGTCTTTGTCAAGAGTTCCGTTTTTATTTTTGTCGTATTTATTCATAATCTCCCGCGCCGAACGTAAAATCCGATCCGATTGGTTGGCAACAACCGCCGAACTTGTTGTTACGGCAGCTGCGGTTTTCTCCTCCGGCTCCCGCTGCCCAAAAGCCAACACAACTACCTGCGATTCCTCTTTTTCTCCAAAATAAGGAACCAATGGGTCTGTTATTGTCTGTTTAGCAGAATCAGAGGAACTCCCCAACGATGACGAAGTTTGTGGAGAACGAGCAGATGTTGTCGAGGCTTTTCTCGCTAATTCGGCAAGATCTATTGTTTTGTTTGGATTACCTCCCATTTGTGTTACTATCATGGAAACAAAACCGCGCCGATATTCCGGTATTTCATTTTGTTCTAGTTTACCGTTTCCGTTTGTATCCATTGAACGAAGCATTCCGAGTGAACGTTCATTCCGTTCCGCGCTGTTTTGCCTAGACCGTTCCCCGCCGGGAACTCCCTCGTCCATCCGAGGCGGGCGATCATTACCAACACCGCCGCCCAACCATGGCGGACGATCATTACCAACGCCGCCGCCCGGCATCCAAGGTTGACGGTCTGGTCGATCACCGCGATTACGGTTCCGATCACGTTGTTCCAATCTCTGATCTTGAGCCGTAAGACGCTCCGTTTTAATTACATCAAGATAAAACAAAATGAAACCAATAATGAAAAAAATACTAAAATGTTTCATACTAAAATGTTTCATAAAAAAATATCCTTTCACACAATGTATCGTTTCGAATTGAAGTTCAAAAACGAGTTAATAATAAAATATTTCGGTAATAATTTAGTATTATAATAATAATAATCTATCAGTGGAATTTTTATGTGGAATTTTTGTTTTTTCTCTTAGCCCCGATAGGGGCGTCAGTATTATAGCCCGTCCCAACGGGGTGGGTTTAAGTTCCCC
>JAITIZ010000119.1 GCA_031279215.1 Planctomycetaceae bacterium | reverse complement strand
AACCAGCGTTTCAGAACCCCTGCGATTTGAGGGGCTTTTGTAACTCCGAGCGGACGGAGTAGTTACCACAGCGCCCGTTTCAGAACCCCTGCGATTTGAGGGGCTTTTGTAACGGCGGTACGTTGTATCTTGACTACGACTTCATGTTTCAGAACCCCTGCGATTTGAGGGGCTTTTGTAACAGTCAAATTCAAGTCGCATTACGCGGCTGGAGTTTCAGAACCCCTGCGATTTGAGGGGCTTTTGTAACGTCCTTTGCAAAAATCGTTAAGCACAAAGCATTTACGTATAAATCTTTGAGAAAAAAATGGGATTTTTTTGACAAATTTAGCCGCATTTTGTCCATTTTTTTTCTGAATATTTGCAAAAAACGAGCGTTAAGTATATCATCTTTCTCTATGTAATCAAGCGGGTACAACAGTCAGTAACAAACGGATTATATTGACTTCTCATAAACACCCAACTTGTCCACATTAAAATAAGACAACGAATTACCACAACAATAGTATTGCAGTGAAGAGTCTCCATTGCCGCAGGAAATCTTGAACCACCTAATTGTCAAAGATCTTTTCTAAATTGTCAGTTAAACGGAACAATAGAATTATTATACTGTTATCCTTTCATAAAACAATTTACACCCTATCCTTCAACACAAATATATGTACGTTTATTCGCCTGTAATATATTCAATGTGCGGTAAATATAATTCGTCCGTTTCTTTAGTATAAAATTTTACCAGCGATTGAGCAAGCATTGTAATAATATCAAACAATTTTCGTTTCTCGCCATTGACATTGAAACGTTTTGTTAGCGGATAGATCAATTCCTCCTTTACTCTTGGCGTAAGTTCTCTGGTCAATTTACGGGTTTCCAACTTTTTTGAAATATTAAATTGAAACCTTACAATGTGATCAACAAGCGGACGAAACGGTTCCATCAGATCATCCGCCAAACAAAACGCATCCCGCTGATTACAATGGTGAATCCCCAACGCCGGATGAAATCCTGTTGCACAAACCGCCCTCGCTGTCATTGCCCGAACAATCGTGTAACCATAATTCAATCGATTATTAAGCGGATCGTTACTTTCATGATTACGGTGAAACTCTATTTCAGGAAACAACGCATGCCAATATCTTTTTGCCGCTTGCGCTTCAATATTATCCGTATCACCACTTTTAACATGTTCCGCCATCTTCATTAAACTCTTTGCTTCGTCCAATGAACATTTCATTGAATCATCTGCCAAACATCGGGCTTGAGCTTGAATCTTTGCCTTGACCACCTGTTGCCACGCATTTTTCAAAATCGGTTGCGAAGCCTCAATTTGTAACTTCAACCGTTGCACCGGCACCGAATACGCCTCCATCGGTAACATCATACTGACAGGACGATGCCGATAATCACAAATCACAAGCATCCCGCCGCTTTCCGTAATACTCTGTATCACCGCTTGGGTTAATGTAACATTGGCATTGGACAGCAGAATAACTGCAATCTCGGCAAAGGGGATATTCACAATCGAACCATCTTCCTTTTCCACAATAAGTTGCTTGTTCTCTTCCCGCAATTTATTGCGTCCTTCGGAAAAGTCGAGAATATGTCGTGCGTGAGCGGCAGCAAGTACCGCCGCCTTTTCATTTTGATTACCGCCTCTTCTAAAAGACGATGAAATCCGGCGTAGGAAGCTCATTGGCAATTTGTTTATTGTTATCGAAAACGTCCATCGTTTCGTATTGTTGATCGGTCAGGTTAATCATACGGATATTTCCACGTTTCGGTAACACTTTTTTAACATTACGTTTGAAGGCGTCAAGTTGTGCCTTGCTATCGGCAAACTTGATATAAACCGAAAATTGGATTCTTGTAAAACCTAACTCAAGCAAACGTTTTCGGAACCCACGATAAATACGGCGTTCCTTTTTGGTTTTGCTTGGCAGGTCGAACATCGTTAAAAGATGCATTGAATAAACTACGGAAAAAATTGTTGGTTGGTTAATTGTTTCTTTTCTTTTCGTCTTCCATCTGTTTCCATTTGTCGGTCAACACCTTACCAGGTTCGCTGTCCTCATCAAACAACGCCTCAATGGTTAAATTTTTGTATCGCGGCAAATTGTAACCCAGAGAAACATAAGCATATTTGATCCAGTTATGCGAAGGTGTATTATACTTTTCAACATCATCGGCAAATTCTTTAATGTTCCATTCTTTCAAATATTCCGGTTTACTCATCATTCGTTGTAAAACGTAATGATAAAGTTCAAAATACGATTGCATCGGCTTGTTGTTATTCTTTCGAAAATCGCCGACATATTTTTCAAGATTCATCAACACGTTCAAATGTTCCGCATGATTACGAACCTCGACAAGTAAACCGCCTGTTTCTTGTATTTTTTTCGCTTCAGAAATATTGTCGCGTAAAATCTTATTCCATTTTTTCGTAAAATGTTGTTTATTTTCCCGCAAATCAAGAAACTCAAACAATGCTTTTTTATTTTCCGCATCAGATAAATTCGGATCCGGAATGTATTTCTTCTTGTCGTCATTATCAAGAAAATATTCCGTAATCGCAAAACGATTGTCGTATTTCCCGATTTTTTGTTTGAAATCCGGATCATTTTTCAATTTTTCTGTGAATAGATGGAAGTCTCTATCGAAAACTGCAAACGCAATGTAATAGCGAGCATTGGTTTTGACAAGATTCTTAATAGCAACAAAAGCAACAGTCAAATACAAACGGACAAGTCCTTTGAGTCTTTCGATTTCTACATTTTGTTTACCCGGTCTGCTTGAGGCATCTTTAATTTTACCTCTATTGTTAACAAGCGATTGAAATGAAAGGACTGATAGTTTATTGGTTAAGACATCAATTTTTTTTGACAATTCTTTTTCGTTACCGTTGTCAATCCGTTCATAATATTTATCAATTTGCGTTTCCGGCAACCGTGTTAAAACATAACGTACAATATGTCGGTTTTGCATTAATGTTCGTACTGTTTGCGGTTTCGTGTATCGGACAAGGTAAATGAATCGACGGGATTCAATAACCTGTTTCGCAATAAAATTACGAAACGGATTACAATCTTTTTTCTTGGATGGATCGCCTGTAAGTACATTTTCTTCAAGCCATTTATTAAACTTTTCTTCATCCTGTTCGATCTCAAGTTTTTCAATACCCAACATTCGTATCGCCGCTTTGAATAGCGGACGTTTCGCATCGCTTAAATCACCTTTCATCTTGCCAATACTGACAATGAAACGAAGTTGTTGCGCAATTTTTCCGGCAACACCGTTGCCGTTGAATAGTTCATAAGACGGCATAAAATTGACGGTTTCACCTAATTCTTGTAACGTATCGATAAACGATTGAACATTTTCAAACTTATGAATATAAGCCGAAAGTAATTCATTGATTTCTTTACCATCCAGAAAATTACAAAGGAAAGCAAGAATCTGAACGAAAGGAATATCAGAAACTGTAATTTTTTGTAAACGCTTATCAAGTTGCGTATTCAACGGTGTTGAATCAAATACAGGATACGAATTACCTGAAAATCTTTCACAAAACGGCAAAATATACTGTTGCGTTTGTTCCCACGCCGTTTTAGCAAAAGACTTGTACAATATTTTTTTCTCATCTGTGTCTTGTGTTACCCGCAACTGCGCAACCATATTGTTCAATTCGTCTGTATCGTGAAGTTGACGATACAAAATGTAGTCGATAATACAGTAAATTTTGCTGCGGCAAGAATCATACTTTTGATCTTCCTTAATTAGCTTTAAGTAATCATCAGTTATTAGCATCGTTTCCCGTAATTGCGTCATATTCAAACCGAGATTCTTTCCATCTTTGAGAATCGCAAAACGAAAATATTCTTCAATGATTTCGTCCTCTTCAACATCATCAAAAATATCGAAAAGAATCCGCAAATTCACTTTAGAATGATCGAGAAACGTTTTGTTGATGGATTCTGTACGTTTAGTGTAGGATTGTTCGATAATATCCCAATCGGCTTTGCTGTATGTATTTTTTAATGTCTCTTTGAGTTTCTGACTTTCCAGAAAGAAAATAGAGTCTTTGCCCTTGAAATGAGCAGTACATTGACGGCACGCCCCAAGTAATCGGAGAACAGATTTGTTGTGTTTATCAACAATTTCCGTATTCTGACAATATTCCTCATATTTTTTGATGTCGTTCCTTGAAATATTTTTTTCCTTTTTCAAGTTATCAATATCTAACCGCAAATTTGCCTGTTTGAATCGTGGTGTTGACGGAGAGTTGAGTTGTATTTCCAACCCTTTAAGTTTTCCGACATTTTCCCGTAAATTCGTTGCGATTTTCGGCGGAACTTGAAACACTTCACCAAAGAAACCAAGATAAGGTAACATTTTTCCCAAATTGATTTTGACGGTCTCATCTTTCATTGCCAAACCAACAATATCTTCCGGTGTGTCTTGTAAATTATTCACACAATAAATAATATCGGTGATGTAAATACCGAGAATCTTTTGGATATCAAGAATATTATGAATGATTTGGATTCGGATATTATCGTTTGGAAATTCTTTTCCGAAGAATTCTTTTTCGAGTTGGGATTTAAGTTTCAGATAATCTTCACCGGCATGTTCGGCAGGATTATTTAGTAGGACATCAAGTTTATTATTTTGATAATCTTTACCCTTTATGTCAATATCCGGTGCGATTTTGTGGACTTGTCCGCCTCCGACTTTTGTTGGCAATTTGTCTTTAACTTCGTTGCCTTTCGTGTCGGTTGTTAGGGCAATTTCCGCGTCATTACCTTTCCCGAAGGTTGTAATCGCAAGCCGATTATCCCCATGAATGAGAATAGACTTGATCCCAAGACGTTTCGCTTTGGTTTTCTTTTTGTCATTTTTATTTGACATGGTTTGTCCTTTCATAAAAAGGTAATTAATTGAAACTTTGAAAATTATAATCCGATTCTTGTTCTATTACCAGTAACTGAACTGGAATATAAACCTAAAATATTTTCCGGCGAAGTAGTTGGAAGGAATCAATCCCAATTCTAACAGATTCGCAAAACATATTCACCAAACAGAAGTATCAAATTATGTTTTGATTACTTTGTTCAAACAACTTTCGTTTGTTTATTAGGGATGTTGAGTCATTCATCTCATCATTCATCTCATCGTTCATCTCATTGCTCATCTCTGTAACATTGTTAATAAATTTATCTTTTATTTTTTTGACTTGATCGTCGTTCAATGTTCTCAGCGACGTCTCCACTTTGATACCAAGTTCAGACGCAACCTCAATAACTTTTGAAATTGGTACATCTAATTTTTGGGCAAGTTTATAAACTCTCATGTTCAGGTTTCCTTCTCCTAAATTTGTTTTGGTAAACAATTGTAAAAAACATTACCGGTTACGTCAATTTTCTGAAGACTTAACTTTTCAAAAGTCTGTTTGCATAAAATCACCTTTTCCTGAAAAAGAGTTGTGATTGAGATGCGGAAATGTTGTAATAATACAATGGATAACTTTTATTGTAATCGAATTTTATATTTTGAAAACAGGAACACGAAATATTTTTGTGAAAAGATAGTTGTTTAGCGTTCACAATAATCATAAGTTTCAAATTTACCTTTTCTGACAATAAAAATAAATTGTGTCAAAAAAATTTCTGTCAGACGATTCAATTTTTATGTAATAAGATTGACCGCCAAAAATTCCGAAATCGTTTCTAAAATCGTTCAATTTTAAGAATGTACAGATACAGAAAAGCAATATCCCATATCAACCTTACCAATAGTTAAACCGTATTTTCTTTGGCAGGAGTTCATTTTTACTGCGAAGTTGACAATACTTGCCGAGTTCCTTCAACACACCTTCGCCCTTGTTGAAAGACCACA
>JAITIZ010000610.1 GCA_031279215.1 Planctomycetaceae bacterium | reverse complement strand
CCGCCGGATCAGGAACTCCTTATTACAAAAAATTTACCGGAATATTGACATTCAAGAAAATCAGGAGAGAATATTGAAATGATTATTTTTTCACGAAACCGGACGGAAACAACTCTTGATACAGAACTTGCTGAAACAATTGCAACGCATTTTCATGTACATGTTTTAAGTATTCCGTTTTTTTACGATCTTCGTTCTTTTGGGGCAACAATTCAACGTTTGCGAACACTCAATGAACCATGTTTATTTCTAGCTCCCTTTCCAGAACGAGCAACAAAAAGTCTTCTGGTTCACCTGGAAATTAAGAAAATTACAGTTGCCCTAGATATTTCCAATACCAACTCTGATCAAATTCTCAAATTTATTGAGGAGGCTGATGATTTGTTTTTGATTTCTGAAACTTCCGGCGGATATGTTGAACGTCTTGACGAATTAACGGTTAAGCGTTGGTATCCGGTGATTGATCAGAGTGAATGTATTGGTTGTTTGGAGTGTATCAATTTTTGTCTTTTTGGTGTTTACGTTATTGGCGGTGATGGAAAGCCGGTTACAGATCAACCGGATGCCTGCCGTGATGGTTGTCCGGCGTGTGCAAGAGTTTGCCCGGGTGCGGCGGTTATGTTTCCAATGCACGACGATCCTGATATTTCCGGTCGAACCGACGCCCAAACAATTCGGCAAAAAGTCAGAATCGATTTGTCGCAAACCAAAGAAGAACACCGTCATCAAAAACAACCGGATCAATCGAATAAATGGAATCGACTTGAACCGGATGAATTGGATGATTGGGTTGATCAAATTGACCGGTTTGACTATCGGCAATTTTGATAAATTGCCTGAATCATTTCGGCGGAATCTTTGAATTTTGTTTTTGATTTCAAAACAGCATCGATTAAATGCCGGGCATCTGTTTCGTTATGTCCAAGAGCCAGCAGAGCTTCGTAGGTTTCCGAAACAACATCAACATGTTGTTCATTATCGGGAAAATCCCGTGCAACCAGCAACGCAAATTTTGAAACTTTGCGCCGTAACTTGGCAACAATACGTTCAGACATAGCGGCGCCGATTCCTGGCAGACTGGCGAGAAATTTCTCCTCTTTCTCTTCAATAGCCGCCGCAATTTCTTTGACGGGACGAACCATTGCCCGCAATGCCTTTTTTGTACCAACACCGTCAACACTGCAAAACAGTTCAAAAAATTCCCGTTCTGCTTCTGTCAGAAAACCGATCAATTTGGGAATCATTTTTCCTTGCGGGTTACCGTCCAATGAGTAAATCGTATGTAATACAACTGTTTTACCGATTTCCTGTTGGAGTTGCCGTCGGGTGTATTCTGGGATCAAGACCTCATATTCAAACGGCAATGCCGCAATAACCGCCCGATCTTCATGTAATGCCGCTAAAAGTCCGGTAATTTTTGAAATCATAATTTTTGTATCTATTCAGTAAAATAATTTCGTAAATTTGTTTGCAGATGGAAATCAAAAGGTAGGCAACCTTTCGCTGAAGGGCTTTCACCCACAGTTGCCTATCTTCCGAAAACGTAATGGAAATATAAAAACAACGTAATCTATCAGTAAAATTTTTGTTTTTTGCTCTTAACCCCGCTAGGGGTGTGAAATACCTAACCGGCGGTCAAGCGAAGCGCAACCGCCGGAGCAGGAACTTTCCCATTTTCCAAAGCCTATAATAGTTGAGAGTTGAGAGTGGAAAGTGGATAGTGCCGCAAGCGGATTACTACTTAAAAGTTCCTGTTTTCTATTTTGTCAATGTTTTGTCTAATTCGTCAAGCGGTAGAGTTGTCCAGATTTTGTTGATGGATTCTTTTAGATTGGACGCAATCCAACGGTTTTGTTGGAGGGATTCGATCAGTTTTTTGGTCTCTGAATAACGGCGTTGCATATCTATTTCGTCCTTGTGTAACTTTGACTCCTTTTCCTCAAGCACAACTAATTCACGTTTCGCCTCTTCCAATTCAACAAACCATTGCTTTTTTCGTTGCAAGGATTCCTCGACATTCTCTCTTTCTTTTTTCATCTTGTTACGTTCAACATTAAGTCGGGATATTTCGTTCACGAGTTGTTCCCGTACTTTTTCCCATGTTTGTACCTCGCCGTGTTTTTCCAGAATATTCACCATTTTCTGAATAAACTCCGAAGCCTGCCTATCAGAAACATGTTCACGCCAAATCAATATCTTCTCAATAAGATTAAGCGTTGGCTCATCCGTGTTACTGTATTTTGTAATCCGTTCTTGTAGGGTCATTGTTTTGCCTCCGCGTTTTCAGCATTGTCGTCCTCAACTCGGTCAAACAGCTTTTGCGGTTCGGGAGTCATTTTGAACGGTGTTTTAATTGTTTTAATAAAATTACGAATATTATAAAAATCTTTTTTTGCGGCATTATTAACTTCTGGGGGATTGGGATTTTGTGTATCATTTTTCTTGTCGAGTTTTTGGTTTAATTGGACAATTTCTTTTTCTTTGTTTTGTAGTTCCTCGTGTAATTTTCGCAATGTGTTGTACAACTCCGTTTTCTCGGCGGACAATTTATGATAGTCCTGTGTAAGATTATTGTAATCCAACGTAAGAGAATCAAGTTTTTGTTGCAACATTTCCTCTTTTGTTGGTCCTGGTTTTGCGCCGATTGTGAGCATGATTCCCTGTTTCGTCATTTTCACCCAAGCGTTGCGGTCTAGCGGAATATTTGTAAATGTTATTGCCGCTTCAACAATATTTTGGTACGAATTTACCGATTCTTTTTCGGGCAGTTGCACGTTAATCGTTTTTTCTTCTCCTGTCCAATGTTCCAACAAAGACAACGGTTCCGGCACAGGAAGTTTTTGGGAATTTTCGGCAATTCCTTTGAAAGTATTATTGTCAAAAATCGGAGCAAGATCGATTTGGGCTGTTTCATCTGTTGGAATCCACGCCGTTAAAATCACATAACGTCCCGGTCTTCCTTTGCTGTCATATCCGCCGTTATAGTAACGGTATAGAACCGTCCAATTACGGTAACGGACAATGCCGCCCCAAATATCGGACGGTTCTAATTTGTTTGGTTCCGGCGGTAACTGTTTAACAGCAATATCGTTGTAAAAATTATGGAGTGTTTCTTTCTGTAATATGCCGGCAAACCAGGTCCAGTAGGTACCGTCTTGGGGTGTTGCGGGATCGTAAAGTGCGTAATAAAGTTGCATGATTGTATTTTTTAAGGTTATTATCTGCAGATCGTACAGATTTTCGCGGATAATTTTGTGAAATTTAGCGTGTTTTTTGTTTTAATTTTTTTTAACACGAAACACACGAAATGACACGAAAAACACGAAAGTTTTTTTTAGATAATTTTCGTGTATTTCGTTATTTCGTGATCTCAAAAAAACAAAAATTCCACTGATATATTATCTTATTTTTTATAGTTTTGTTGTATTTTTTTAACATTACTCCAAACGGCAATCCCGATAATTGCAAACAAAATTGCGCCCAAAATCGCACCGGCACTCCAACTGTAAACCACATTGGCACCCTCACCGCTCATTATACCGATAATCACACCAACATGTCCACCGCCCATCATACCGACACTTGCAAAGAGCAATATGAGAACCATAAGAGGAGGAAGATCGGCATTTTTCATTATCTCTTTATGTTGTTCCGCTTTACGTTTTTTGCCGTTCCGCTTCTTGTTCTGCAGTTCTTTTTATTACTCCAATCTTCCTGCCAATCCTTCTGAATAATAATTTGCAACAAGTTCTCGTAGAGCCGGATTTTTTTATTCCTCCGATAATCCAATCCGAAAGTTTATCTATTCCGTAACTGGTAAAATTGGGTTTTGGTATGCGACGAGGCTGGGTGTTAGTGTCCGTGATAATTTCCGTTTCCGCAACCGCCGCCGCCGGAAAAAATAATCGGCTAACATCATTGTTGTTTCTATGAAATTTCTTTGTCCAAGTTTTTAGCGAGTTAAACAGATAAACAAATTCTTCTTGAATGTATTGTTCAAAAGTACCATGCTTTTTCATTTCGGCTTCGTACAAGTCATAAGCCGTAAAAACAACAACGATATCCGGTTGATTTTCATTAACAGTAAATTGGTCAATAATTTCTTTAAGCATCAATTCGTTTTCTTTACGTTTCAATATGTCCGGTTCACCTACAAAATCCTGAAGATTCACAACGAAAACAACCAGTGTTGAATTGACCAAGTAGTTTAAAATGTTACGTTCAATCTCGGACAAAAGATTCAGGTCTTTGTACCGTTCATAAGAAAATAAATTTCGAAAATCCTGACCGGCAATATCAATAAGTTTTACGGGATAAGCGTTGTTACCGATCTGTAAATCCCATTCCAATTCAAATTTTGTACCGGGCGGAGTGGATTCGTTCCACTCGCCGCGATTCAAGGTTGCCCATACTCTCTCGACATACATTCCCGTGTTAAATCCTTTCGGATC
>JAITIZ010000603.1 GCA_031279215.1 Planctomycetaceae bacterium | reverse complement strand
TTTTGCCGCTTGTTTTGTGACAAACGAATCGTAACGATTTCAATGAAACCTTATACAATAAGGAGTCTGACAATGAAAAATGTAGTAATGTGTTTGGTCGGGATTTTTGCAGGATTTTTTGCGAAAATCCCAATGTTAAAATGGGTAAACCAGGGGGGGGGGGGCACTCTGTAGTGGAAAGTTGAGAACGGATAGTGGAGAATATTCACGTTCTAAACTATTTCCTGCAAACTTTTTACAACTTCTATGTTCTTCACCGTTCGGCTTTACCTTGGTCGAACTTCTTGTGGTGATTGCGATTATCGGCGTGTTAATCGCACTTCTGTTGCCTGCCGTTCAAGCTGCCCGCGAAGCGGCAAGACGATCACAATGTTCAAACCATCTAAAACAAATTGGTCTCGGTGTTCACAATTTTCATGACACCAGGCAAGGTTTACCGCCAGCGGGAGTTGGGTTTGACGGAGCATCAATGTGGGCGTTGATCTATCCGTTTATCGAACAACAAATGTTATATGAATCACTGTACAACCGCTCTGTAACATCTGGTTCAGTTACAGCAAAGGGGTTCGGAGTACCATGTAATGGTGATTGGTGGCTCAATGGGTTGAACGATACGGAACGTCAATCTTTTGCGTCGGTTTCACCTTACCGTTGCCCCAGCCGTCGTAGCGGAGGTGTTCAAATGACAACAACCGGCGGTACCACAACCGCAACCAGGAACAATGTGAATGAGAGTAACGACTTTGTTAATGGCCCCTGTAGTGATTATGGAATGGTTTTTTATACCCGTTCTACAGCTGATTACAATTGGTATGATTGTACAAGATACCTTGATCCCAATGAAATACCGAGACATTTTGGTCCTTTCCGTTGTGCATCGTATCAGGTATCAACATCAGGAACACCTTTGACACATCCCGTTACCGGAGCTTCATTACCCAATGAAAGTGCAGTTGTTGCGTCTTGGGTTCCGCGAGATACGATGTCTTGGTGGCAAGATGGTTCTACTAACCAATTTATTATTGGAGAAAAACATATTGCTTCGAACTATCTTGGAAAATGTGAAGGTTCCAATGCTTATCGTTCCGATTGCTCCTACCTTACAATGAATGGATGGAAAACATCCGGTGCTGGTCGCGGAATTCGTTATGGCAGTACTACATTTGGAATTGTTTTACCAAATTATGGAAACGATAATAATTCCCTAAATCCTGCTTTTAATTTTGGATTCGGAAGTTACCACCCAGGGATTTGTCAATTCCTACTCGGTGATGCATCAGTCCGAACAATTCCGGTTACAATTACACAGTCTATTTTAACTCGTTTGTGTGACACTTCAGACGGTGAAATGGTTGAAATACCCAATTAAGTTGATCGTATAAATCGGATTATTATCCAGATGGTGTAATTATTCAGTAACGATCCTATTGTTTATCACCAAGCAAATATTCATTAGGTAGGCGACCATAAGTAAAAGCCTTTTGCTGAAGGTTTGCCTACCTGCCGAAAATACTACAGCAATATAAAAAGCTAATAACGACAGAGTAAAATATTAAGTACAAACAGTATTTTGGGCATTAGTATTAGGGTAATATATCAGTGGAATATTGTTTTCGAGTCAAAAAATTGTGTACCAATTTGCCCCGTAGGGGAATCGTCAAGAAGTTTGATTTAACGGTCAAGTGCAAGCGAAATTGGCGCGCGCAAGTTCGTTTATATTGTCATACGGCGCGCCAATTTCGCTTGCACTTGACCGATAATTGATTGTAGATTTACTTCAGATAATCACGTGTTTGATGTTTATTTGTTATGAATTTTCCACTTTCCCAAAGCCCTGCAAGGGCGAGATGATGATTGTTGTGATTGATAATCTCGTTCCATGCGGGGCTTAAAAGGATGGGAGGTTTCCTAACCGTAGGTTGCGCTGTGCTGCACTTACGGTTAGGCACATCTTGTTCTTGCGTTGTGGGACTAATAAAAAAACGAAATCCGAATGAATTATCAAGTGTGATGAGTATCTTAACAATCACGTCTGCCAAGAACAATCAGACTTTGATCATCCGATTGAGGTTCACGTCCGACAAAACTGTGAATAGCATTGATCAGGTTTTTTCCAAACTCAACAACAGATTCTGTACGGACCTTTTTCAGATAACTCAGAACACCTTCTGTTGTGAAATATTGACCTTGTGAATTCATGGCGTCTGTGATTCCGTCACTGATAATCACCAAGGTTTGAGCGTTCTGAATAACAAACGAGCTTTCGGGATATTCCGTATCATCCATTACTCCCAATGGTAAACCAATTTGAGGTTCACCAAGCATTGTAACAGTTCCATCTGATGAAACAAGAATTGGCGGAACATGACCGGCATTGTGAAACACAATTTCATTGGTTATTGGGTTCAATACTCCAAAGAAAAAAGTGATAAAACGATTATCCCAACGCGGTTCACAGAAAACACGATTTAACCGTTGAACCGTTCCTTCAAAAGTTTTTTCGATAATTAAACCGCTGCGAACTTCGGCAGAGAGTTTTGCCATCAACAACGATGCCGCAACACCTTTGCCGGAAACATCACCCAACGCAAAAACCAATCGCCCATCCGGTAACATAATATAATCATAATAGTCTCCGCCAAGATATTTAGCAGGTCGATAAAAATCATAAAATCCGTAATTAGGAATGATTGGCGGCGCAAGCGGTAATAAACCGCGTTGAACCGTATTGGCAATATTCATTTCCCGTTCCATGATTTTTTCTGTTATTGCAATTTCATGGAGTTTTGCATTTTGGTAGGACACCGCCACCTGGTACGCCAGCGATACCAACAAGTCAAGGTCTTCATAAGTAAATTTCCGTCCGGTTGATCGGGCATCTACTTGAATAACTCCCAAAACTTCCGATTGATCGTAATCCATAATCGGTGCCGCCATGATAGAGTAAATACTGTAATTGACAATACTTTCACTAGGCTCAAACCGTGAATCATTGGCAACATCATCTGAAAGAATTGCAGCTTTTGATTGAGCCACTTTTTCCAAAATTGAACGGCTGATACGAAAAGAGTCTTGATTATTGGGGTCGCGATGTTGAAATGCTTTGAGTTCCAAGTGACCGGTAGTGCTGTCGTTCAGCAAAATGTAAGCACAATCCGCTTGCAAAAAGATTTTGAGTAGATTTTGAACCAGTTGTGATAGAACTTGATCGACTGCGGCACCAAGATTACGTCCTATATCGATCATTGCCTGAAGTTTCACTGCTGCATTGGCAGAAGTAAGAACCGGACGTTTATCAGTTAATTTGATTTGTGATTTAACAGTGTAGGTATTGTCGATTTCTTCGTCGGAATCGGAAATATAAGCACGGCTTTGATCAGGAACAAATCGAGATGAATCTTGATTACCCAAACTGGTGTCGTCAAACGAAAAAATAAGTTCCACATTACAAAAACGAAGCAAATCACCTTCGTGAAGCCGTACTTTTCCGGTAACTTGTTTATCGTTGAGAAAAGTTCCGTTTCTGCTTTTCAAATCTTCGAGATAATAACCGTTTTTTTCTTGTATTATCAAGGCATGCTCCCGACTAACGCCATTGTGGTCAAGGCAGATGTCGCAATCGGCATACCGACCAATTCGGGCAGTATTGGTGATGATTGGAAAAACTTTGTGCCCAATCGTATTGGAATCGCGAGTTTGCAAGGAAGCCATGTGAATTTTTTTGCGTTAACCGCATTCTCTTGCGGTATGATTGAAAATCAATATAATATGTCGAAATTAACGAGACGCTTGTTGCCTATTATTTTTCGATCACAATGTAAACGAATAAATAGGATTACCTATTCTCTCAAATTTTACTCCAATGTCAACCCTTTAACAGTATGAAAACCTGTATTAGAAATTGATACGGTTTTACGCGATTTATTCCTTGTTGACGCCGCATGATATTCTTGGTCAAAATGGTTCGATTGCCCGCCGGCTTGAACAGTATGAACTGCGTCAGGAGCAGCTTGACATGGCAGAGGCGGTTAATCGTGCGTTTATTGCCAAACAACATCTGGCGGTTGAGGCGGGAACAGGAGTTGGTAAAAGTTTCGCCTATCTTATTCCGGCAATTCTTCAGACGGCCGGCGATCAAAACGATGACAAAATAATTTTAGAATTACCGAAACCGGATGATTGGGAACCAGATGAAGAGGACCCGTTTTACGGTGACAAACCTCCGCGAAGTTTTGATCCAAACCTGTCCAACCCCGATCATTCTAATTCAAACCAACTTAATTCAAACCAACTTAATTCAAATCAACTTAATTCAAATCGATCTAATTCAAACCGATCTAATTCAAACCGGCTTGATCCGAATCGGGAGTTACAACAAATTACGGCGAAAGAAACCTCCGGCGAGTCAACATTTATTCCGCGAGCGGTTGTTTCGACGCACACGATTAGTCTTCAGGAACAGATTATAGAAAAGGACATTCCTTTTTTGCGTTCGGTATTACCGTTTGAGTTTACGGCGGTTTTGGTCAAAGGCCGCGGCAATTATCTTTGTCAACGCCGGCTGCATGCGGCACATCAGAAACAAGGTTCACTTTTTGATACATCAAAACTTCAGGAGTTGGAGCGGATTCTTGATTGGAGTCAACAGACCGAAGATGGTTCCCGAGCGAGTTTGAATCCTGAACCGGATTGGGGTATTTGGAACGAAATATGTTGTGAAACGGGAAATTGTCTTGGTAAAAAGTGTTCTTTTTTTACTAAATGTTTTTATGCTCAGTCGCGTCGCCGGATAGCCAATGCTCAGATACTTGTGGTCAATCATGCGTTATTATTTAGTGATTTAGCGGTTCGGATGCAGGGCGGGAGTATTTTACCGGCGTACCATCTTCTTGTATTTGACGAAGCGCACACAATAGAACAAGTTGCGGCGGATCACTTGGGCATTTCCGTAACACACGGGCAAATCGAATACAACCTCAACCGGCTTTACAATCCCCGAAATCAGAAAGGGTTATTAACAACACAAAGTATTAGTGAAACGGCAACAAGATCATTGGTAATAACGGTACAAGAGTTGGTGGACGAATGTTTTTATGCGGCGGAGTATTTTTTTCAGGATTTAGAAATTTGGTTACAACAACATCCCGGCAGTAATGGACGGATTCGGGAGCCGCGAGTTGTTAATAATGGGCTTTCCGGTTCGATTCGCAAGTTGAATGAGAAACTTCGGGAGTTGCTGGAACAGATCAAAAACCCGGATGAACGTCAGGAGTTACGCGCAGCGCGGGAACGTATGGCAGCACTTGCCGGAAATATTGATGTTTGGGTGTTACAAGGTTTGGAGGATGAATCGGTTTATTGGCTTGAAGCGGTTCATTCCGGTCGTGGAAAGTTACGTATTTCTATCAATGCTGTTCCAATTGATATTGGTCCCATTTTGCGTGAACAACTCTTCGCCAAAATCTCCAGCGTCGTAATGACCAGTGCTACTCTGTCAACAGGAAAATAAAAATGTGTGTAATATTTCAGCGGAATTTTTGTTTTTCAATTTTTTGGGGGGTTATGAATTTGAAAACCAACCTTATTTTTCCGAACAAAATACACTAAATTTCATAAAAAAAGTTTTAAACACGAAATACACTAAATTTCACAAAATACACGAAAATTATCTAAAAAAAACCTTTCGTGTTTTTCGTGCTAATTTTGTGTGTTTAGTGTTAAAAAAATTAAAACAAAAATGTCAAAATAGACAGTTACGAAAAAATTCCACTGATATATTACAAATATGTAAATTATGTAAATTATTACAAACTATTACAAATTATTGTAAATGGTGTTTATTCTGTAAAAAAATAAAAATTCCGCTAAAATATTACTTGTCTTTTAAATGACCTACCTTTAAATAACCTACCTTTATCAACCCTATTTTATTGAACAGAAATCATGTCTATTAACGAACTTCGTAAAAAACTTTGGGATTATGATCGGAGTTACCGTCTTGGCGAGCCGATTATTTCCGATACAAAATATGATTCACTGCTTCGGCAACTCCGGAAGTTGGAAGCCGAAAGCAATGAAGAAATTCCGCCGGACAGTCCGACGCAGCGTCTTGGCGGTGAACCAATGGAGGGTTTGATTACCGTTCCTCACCGTATTCCGATGTTGTCTATTGAAAATACGTACAATATCGGTGAACTCCGTGAATTCGGCAATCGTGTTACAAAATTACTTGGCGGCACTTCAAACGGTGCCTCAAAAGAAACAAAAGAACCGGCATGGATTGTTGAACTGAAAATTGACGGTGTTGCTGCTTCGTTGATTTATGAAGGTGGTCTTCTTGTTCAGGGATTAACTCGCGGCAATGGTATTTTGGGTGACGATATTACGCATAATATACGGACATTGCGTGATATTCCGTTGAGGCTGACAACCAAAAAACCGCCGAAACAAATTGAAATTCGCGGCGAAATTTATATGCGTAATTCCGATCTCGTTCTGTTGAATCAATCTCAACAGGCTGCCGGATTGACAACGTATGCGAATACTCGTAACGTTACGGCGGGAAGTGTACGGCTGCTTGATCCGAAAATCTGTGCGGAACGCCGTCTCCGGTTTTTTGCGCACAGTATTGGTTTTTGTAACGGATTGAATGCGGAAAATCATTTTGATTTTCTAAAGGAGTTGGAGACTTACGGTATTCCTGTAACACCGCATGTCCGGCGTTTTGATTCCTTTTCCGGTGCTGTTGATTATTGTGAATCGTTGTATGCTGCCGATGAGAATTTTTTGTCTGATCTTGATTTTGAAATTGACGGTCTTGTTCTGAAACTTGACCGGTTTGATTTGCGCGAAAAACTTGGCTCCACCTCAAAATCACCACGTTGGATTATTGCGTACAAAGTGGAAAAATACGAAGCGGTAACAACACTTTTGAATATTCGGGTTCAGGTTGGTAAAACCGGTGCGATAACTCCGGTTGCCGAACTGGAACCGCTCGAACTGGCAGGAACAACGGTTTCCCGTGCAAGTTTGCACAACGCCGAAGAAATTGAACGAAAAGATATTCGGATCGGTGATGTGGTGGTTGTCGAAAAAGCCGGTAAGATTATTCCGCATGTTGTCCGTGTCGAAAAACATAAACGTACAAAAAAACTTTCACCGTTTGAATTTCCGAAACAATGTCCGGTTTGCGGCAGTGTCTTGTCGCAGGACGACGGCGGTGTTTATATTCGTTGCAGTAATTCAGGATGTCCCGCACAGATTAAGGAAAAACTGCGTTACTTTGCCGGACGTAACGCAATGGATATCGAAGGACTTGGTAAGGAATTGATTGATCAGTTGGTTGATTCGGGACTTGTCAAAAATTTCGGTGATCTTTATCGGTTGACTTGGGACAAAATTCGTGCCGAAAATCTTGAGCGAATGAAAGCGAAACCCAAAAAACCAAACGAAATACCATTGCTTGTCAAAAATCTCCTCGACGGTATTGAGAAAAGCAAAAATTATGATTTGGGAAAATTACTGAATGCGTTGTGTATTCGTCATGTTGGTATTCGTGTTGCCGGAATTTTGGCGAAACATTTTGGAAGTCTTGAAAAAATTCGTGCGGCAACCGAAGAGGAATTAAACAACATTAATGAAATTGGTACGGTTATTGCTCAAAACGTATTCCATTTTTTCAGAACGGAATCTGCCATGATCGACGATTTAATCACACAATTTGACCGCCGAACCGATCAAAACAGTCAACAAAACACAGAACAAAAAAATAACGGAACATTATTATTCGATTCAAAATCAAATTCCGGTACTTCGCCCAATACCTCAAAGTCCAGTACACAAAATTTGTCCGATGTTCAACATTTACCGCTTCAAGATATGACGATTGTTGTTACGGGAACACTGGAACATTTTAAGCGCAACGAAATTGAAGATGTGATCGGCAAACACGGCGGCCGTCCTTCGTCAAGTGTTTCGTCGAAAACAACATTCGTTCTCGTTGGTGCGGAACCCGGCAGTAAACTTGCCAAAGCGGAAAAACTTGGTGTCCGTATTGTTTATGAGCCGGAATTTCTCAAAATGCTGGAACAATGAAAAAACAATTACCAATGAAAAATCATTCAAACAAATCGAATACCGTTTCAACAAGGGAAAATACCGTAAAAAAAAATACCGTTTCGGTAATTTCTTGTTTTGATGCTGTTTTAGGCATACTTTTTTCTTTAACCTTTTTTTTGCCGGGTGAACAAGCGGAACGTTCCGGCTTATTCCATTTGCCGTGTATTCTTTGGCTTTTAACGGCATTGGTCTGGATTGTTTTACCGTTACTTAAAAAGGGTTGTTTACCCGAAATTCGTTTTTCGCGGATAGATTTATTGGTGTACGGTTTTTTCGCTGCGGTTTGTATTTCCGCTGTCTGGAATATTCTGCCCGGTCATGGCGGCGCACCGCGTTCCGGTCTTAACATGCTTTCAGTCTGGCTCGGTTTAACGGCGGCATGGTTTCTTTTCCGGCAACTGTTACACGAACAAAGAATCGTTACAACATTTTTCGGTATTGTTCTTGCGGTGATATTTTCGGAAACACTTCTGGGATTTCATCAACAATTTATCGGTATTCCCGATATGTTACGGCAATTTGAAAGTGCTCCCGAACAAACAATTGCTCAGATTGATTCGTCGATCAAACCGGGAACACCTGATTGGGATCGGCTTGTTGCCCGATTGAAAACTGCCAAACCAATGGGAACTTATCCGATGACCAATTCACTTGGCGGCTTGCTTGGTTGCTGGTTTATTTTTCTTGTCGGTTTTCTTGTACTTTTTTTTCCGCAAACACTTCGGCAACGCATGGGAGCGGTTACGATAACCGGTCTTATTTTCGTTTGTTTTATTCTGACACAATGCCGAAGCGGTCTTATTGCGGTTGGTGTGGGGATGATGTTGCTTGCGTTCCTGCTGATTCACCGTCATTGGGGAAATAAATTATTGTTCATTTTGTTGTTCGTTGGACTTGCGGCTGCCGCTTTGTTTATTGTTACTGTTTTTGTTTCATCAGGAAAAAGTCTTATTTCGGGAGCGTCACGTTCACTTGGTTTTCGTCTCGAATATTGGCAGTCATCACTTGGAATGATTCGGGACTATCCGATTTTGGGTTGTGGAAGCGGTAATTTCAAACAAAATTATATGCAATATAAATTGCCTCAATCCAGTGAAGAAATTTCTGATCCGCATAATTTTGCGGTTGAAATTGCTGCGGTTTCCGGTTTACCGGCGTTTCTGTTATTTGTTGTACCGTTTGGTTTTTTGTTGTGCAATGGTTTCCGTACAATTTCCGTACCGGCACAAAACAATAATTCACCGCCCCGATCTGAAGTTTTCACTTTTTACGGCGGTTTGGTTGGTTGTTGGTTGGCGTTTGTGTTGTCGTTCAACGGCGAAGCCGGAATGGATTTTCTTGCACCGGTGTTTGCCGTAATTGCTTTTCCGATTGTTGCTTTCATTTTCAAACGTTCCGATAATACCATAATAATTCCGGCATCGTTAATTTCGATAACATTGATAGTATTTTTTGTTCATTTATCTGCCGCAGGCGGAATTTCTGCAACAAGTACCGTAATTAGTCTCTGGTTTTCGGCAGCGGTTCTTGTCAACCGGCAAAATAATATTGAAACAAAATACCGTTTTCTCAGAATCGGAATTGCTGTTTTTCTGATTGCGGCAATTATTTTCGTACAACAAATGAGTTACCAACCGGTTCTTCGTGCCGGTTCCTTGTTGATACAAGCGGAAGAGGAAAAAGAGGAACTACGCCGAATTGCTTTGTTACGTCAAGCGGTTCAAGCGGATTCTTGGTCGTCGGTTATTCGGGAGCGTCTCGCAATGGAAACATTTCGGCTTTGGCTGATTTTTCCCAACGATAAAATGCGAAAAACAGAAACACTTGAAATCCAACGTCAGGCGATTCGGCTTATGCCGCGTTCAGCAACGCTGCATTTTATTTTTGCGGAACGGCTAAATTTAATGTACGAAAAAAACGGCGATGCGGAATTAGCGGAAACGGCGTTGGAATATTACCGCAACGCTGTTTTATTGTACCCTAATGCTGCAAAATTTCGCGCACCTTATGCGTTGTTCCTTTGGAAGACTGCCGGAAATTCGGACGAAAAACGAAAAGAAGCGTTACGGCAACGCAATCTCGCCATACAGCTTGACGATCTCATGCCGCATGCGGATCAAAAACTAACACCGGAACAACGTTTATTGTTACTCAATTTACCTGCGAACTTTGAAGACATTTCTATACTTCTTGCAGTCATTATTTTGATGTTGTAACAATTTACGTTAAACGATTCCGAAAGGTTGCAACGGTTGATTACGTTTTTCTTTTTTTTTTTTTTCAACCGTAAACAGGGTTAAGCCTGCTCATATAAATTGTAACACCATAAAACATCAATTAAATTAAATGACTGCGCAAAATGTCCATGAGTTTATTTCTACATGAACTATTTCTACATGAACTGTTACGGTATAACGTTTGGGTTAATGTTCGCCGCTTTGACATCACGAATTGCCGGTTCATAATACCAAGAATCAAAGTATTCCTTTTCGGTACGGTAATAATCAAAGGTTTCGTCAGGAGCCAGGTCTTTTTTTACAAAACCATATTTTTGCATCTCCCGAATATAATCGTTGTTCGGACGAAACCCCGGCATATCAAAACGTTTTCCGGTTTCAAGTTGTTGGTGTATTTTTTGAAGACTCCGTAATATTTCTTGATACAATGGATCATCCTTGTTTTCAAAAACAATTTTTGAACAAATTCCAAGTCCTCCCGCTTCTTTGGCAAGCGGTGCACGGAGTAAAAAGGAACGTTCCGGTCTGGAAATATTCGTAACTGTTCCTCCCCATTGGAGACGATGATGCGGGAATGACCAACCTGCCCACGCTTCCACTTTGCCTTCCCGTGTTTCCTGCGACGCATGACATTCCCCGCAACGTTGGACAAGCGGCAGGCAATTAATGTTGTTTGGAGAATACATTCCGCTGCGAAGTGAAACATAAGTTCCCGGATAAGTTGCGCTTGTGTCAATCCAAAGCCGAATAAGATTTTTTTCCTCCGGCGAAAGTTTGACATTGTAATGCGGCGGTTCAATGAATTTCAGTAACGTACTGGCTCCGCTGCCGATTTTGTAAATTTCAAAATTACTTTTCGGTTGATTCCGGTTATCGACAACCCATTGACCATGTAACGTTAATCGGATATACGACATGGAGTGCATTGATGTTTTGTCGCCGGTTAAATCGAGTTTACCTCCGTAATTTTCGGGGCAATGGCAGGAAACACAATGTTTATCAAGAATCGGTTGAATATCGCGCGGAAAATCAATAATTGACGGAACTCCGGTAATTGGTTCCGGTTTTGCCGGAGAACGCCGTACTGCTTTGAGTGTGGGTAACGATATTTTCGGGGCTTCGGTTCGCTCTTCATGGCAACCAATACACGCCATCGTTTCACCGGGTTGAAGCGTTAAAAAACTGTGCATTCGTTTCACCGCCAGATTATTTTCGTCCAGCGCAACGAAAAATATTGATTGTAACGCCGGAAGTTCAGCATAAGCGGAACCATCATCCGCAACAGGAATTGTTCCCAGAATTTCCGCCAATGTAAATGAACCGCCAATTGTCAACGGTTCCATACCGCCGGAAAAATTGATTGGTTTTGGGAGTTGTTTCAGTACGAGAAGTTTTTTGATCTTGCCGTGTTCCAATCCTTGCAATGACCGACCATGATAAACATCTTCCAAAACAACATAACCGGTTGACTTTGACAAATCAACACGATTTCCGACAAGGTTTTCGTAAGGTCTTGGTATGATGGGACGAGGTTCGTGAACGGCAAATTTTTTGTCCAAAAATTCCTTCGGCAAACAGAACAACGGTTCGAAATGTCCTTCGCCATTGACCAACCAAATTGTATCGTTATTCGCCGCGAGAAAACAATTTTCGCTAATTGGATACGGGTCTTTAAACCAACCCTTACCAAGTTGCTTTGCACTGCCGCGATCATCAGGTCCTTTTTTGGGCGAAATAATATTGATAAAACCAAAATGTTCCGGTGCACCGTGACCGGGTGAAAAAATCGAAACAACTTTATCTGTATCAGGAATTGGTTTGGCGTCGAGCATTGCAATACCAGGATGCAAGTTACCGAAATAAACCATTTGCTGCGTTCCGTCAGGATTCATTGTCCAGAGGTGATGATAATGAACTTGAGAACGGTCAACATATTCCCAACGCATGTACAAAACGCGACCGTCCGGCAACATCCAAGGTGTATTATCGTGATCATTATTACTTGACAAAAGCCGAATATTCTGACCATCAGCATCACAACGAAACAACGACGCCACCGGTGTATGCCAGCAATTAACGAAACGTTTACAACGCGACGAACAAAATATGATAGAATTATCGGGACAATAAGTCGGTTCAATATCATCATAAATTCCGTCGGTAATCTGCCGTAAATTTTGTCCGTCAATATCAATTTCGTACAGATGATATTGATGTGTTCTGCCTGGTCTGTACGAAAATAGAATTTTTTGACTGTCGTAATGGACTTGCGGATCACGGATTCCGCCTTTTTGGTCTTCGAGCAACAGGGTTAATTCACCGGTTCGGAGATTTTGTTTGACAAGAGCCGCCCCTTCGCCATAACCCCAAAGCAAACCGTCTTCTTCTTTCCACGCCAGATTTTTGGGATCACGTTGCGGTCCTGAATAGTTCCCAAACGTTACATACCAATGATCACGCCCTGGAATCCGAATCGCAAAAACAATTGACTCAACATCTTTCATTGCTCCGGCAAGCATTTTTTCAAGCATCGGCGGCTTCTGAACACCGGGCTTGAGTTGTTCAAGAATTGATTGAGCGGAAACTTGAACCGCAATAAAAATAATTAACAAAAAAACAACAAATTGAAAAAATAAACGTTTCATTGTTATTGATGTAGGGTTAAGATGTTGTACATTCCAAAAAAGTACCAATCAATTCATAAATTTAAACACTTTCAAAAATATTGTCAATAATGTATCTCTGAAAATTCGTAATATTTCAATAAAACTGTAAAAGAAATTTCGCTAATTTTACAAAATTTGCTGTGAAAACGCCCTAAAATACGGCTTTTTGTCGAATTTTCGATGATATTTGCTCATAAAAAACGGGTAAAAAAACAAGGA
>JAITIZ010000090.1 GCA_031279215.1 Planctomycetaceae bacterium | reverse complement strand
GACGAGATGTGCATAACCCTAGGTTAAGCGCAGCGCAAAAAATGCCCAACATAACAAAGCCCCGCACGGGGCGAGATTATCAACCACAGCAATCACATCTCGCCCTTGCAGGGCTTTGGAAAATGGGAGAGTTCTGCTCCGGCGGTTGCGTTTCGCTTCACCGCCGGTTATGCATTTCACACCCCTAGCGGGGTTAAGAGCAAAAAACAAAAATTCCACTGATAGATTACTAAATGTTTAGTGTTCCTATTTTGTGTGCTAAAAATAAAAACCGAATCTTAAAGTGTGATGAGTATATTTAAAAACTGCATAAAGTATATTATGAAAAAAAACGGTTAAAAACGCAACACATATTGTATTTGAAAATAAAATCAGGAACGGTTAAAACGGTTAAAATAATTCTTTGGCTGCTTTTTCTTGTTTTTTGCGTTCTATGGAAAATTTTATTTTATCTTCATAAATTTTTAATGCTCTCTGCCGTAGTTGTTCTATCGTATCATGAGCATTACCGGTCAATCTATTTGATTCCGGTAACATCGACTCTACGGTTTTAATTCTGTCATATTTGTTTTTATCCCTTTTGTTGAATCTCCTATAATCCGATGATTGAATTTCACCGCCTAAAGAAATTGTTAATTGTTGTTCCGCTACTAACGAAAAATGGTCTTTCAGTTTCTCCTTCGCATAAAGTTCTCGATTTTTTATAATCCTATTGTTATGTGAAAAAACATCGTCATTAAAATGTCCTATCAGCCTGTCAAGCCAAACACAATTTACGATGTAAATATCAATATTATTATTGTTATCATTATTGTTTTCTCTATTATTATTTTCAAATTCATGGACCGCTTTTTCAATTATTTTCCTTATTTCCTCTTCTATTTCCTGATTACCTCCAATATTTGATTCAATATTTTCTAAAAAGGACATACCATTTAAACCCCACAGATTGATTTTGTAATTCTTATCATTTTTTCTCGGATGTCCTTTTAGAGCGCCTAGTAAAGATTGAAGATCACTATGACCAATATCTTCACCGGTAATTTTTTGTAAACGTAATAAAAAATCTTTAATTGCTTGTTTTTCTTCATTTTGTAATTGCCAATTTGCATGTTCTACGGACACTGCGTCAATTTGTTTTTCAATAGTTTCAGGAGTGTAAAGTTTTTGCGGCGGATCGGATTTTACCGGCGATAACGGAATTTGTTGTTCCACCGGATAAGCAGATTGTTGCGAAAATTCAAGTCCGTTTACCCTTCCGGCAAGAGTTTCTTCTCCCTCTTCCGTGAAAATTATTGTTGTCGGTGTAATAAGACCATCGGCTGCAAGCGTTTTCAGTTGCGCTAATGTGATTGGTTCTTGTTTTTGTTCATTGTTGTCAAAGTAATACCGGTTTGTCATAAGAGTAATTTGTTTGTAAAAGGTGATGTTACTTAGTAAAGAGCGGAACATTTTTTTGAAAAAAACTGAAAATTAGGGCAAAGCACAGCAAGTGATAACGATTACCATCTCCTAGGAAATTTAAGAGATGGGGTACGCCATGTTGCCTCAAGACGAGTTTCCACTCCGCACAACCAGAGAAGCCGTGGCAGATTCTACACGGCAATGTTAACAGTTTAACCAATCAAATTAACCAATCAAATTAATTAACCATCACACCGAAACCCGCAAGCTCCTAGCATGACGTCCCCTTTGGGGAACGCATGACACTAGGAGTTTTCTCAAAAAACTTCCAACCGGAAAACCGGATTGTGCATGGAAGAATGAAGGCAAAACTTGCGAACTAAACCAATTGTAATTCCGGTAATTCCCAAAATAATTTACCGGAACAATTTATTTTCATTATTAAATTACAACTTAACACTAAAATGTCAATATGGGGATGTTTCATTTTTTCAACACCGGATTTCAATTTTATTTTTATTACAATTTTACAATGACCGAATAATTTCATTTAAGGATATTTTGGGTGTCCAACCGAGTAGTTCTTTTGCCCGTTTTAGATCGGGGATACGGCGGCGCATATCGTCAAAACCGGGACCATAAGCATCTTCGTAAGAAACAAACACCATTGTCGATTGAGAACCAAGAATCGAAATAACCCGTTCTGCAAGTTTTCGGATACTGATTTCTTCGTTACTGCCGAGATTAACGACCTGCCCGATAGTTTGCGGTGTATTGGGAAAACGGAGCAACGCATCAACGATATCCAATACCGAACAAAAACAACGTTGTTGATTACCGTCACCGTAAATCTCTAACGGCTGATTCTGTTTTGCGGCGGCGACAAAACGCGGTAACACCATACCGTATTGACCGGATTGACGTTGCCCAACCGTGTTGAACAAGCGAACAATATAGACTGGTAAACGGGATTGATAATAGTGAGCAAGAACTAGAAATTCATCGAGCATTTTGGCGGCAGCGTAAGCCCAACGGCGTTTTGAAGTAGAACCCATGACCACATCGTTTTCTTCCTGAAACGGAACGGTTTCCGATTTGCCATAAACTTCGCTGGTCGAAGTCAACAGAAGAGGACGACGATAACGTGCACAAGATTCAACTAAAGCATCGGTTGTTCGCACGATCCGTTGCACTGTTTCGACGGGACGGTCAATAATCAGTTTTACCCCAACTGCACTGGCAAGATGATACACAAAATCATGTTTCGGAACTTCCTGATCCATAAGCCGGGAATCATCCGCCGAAGCAATAATCACACGAAAACGGTTGGCGAAAACGCCTGATTCGAGTTCGGCAATATTTTCCCAACGTCCGGTCGAAAGATCGTCTATAACCGTAACACTGTTCCCCGCATCGAGCAACGCTTCTGTTAAATGCGAACCTATAAATCCGGCACCGCCGGTAACAAGATAATTTTTCATGAACGGTTATTTCTCATGTCTTGTCTAATGCCCAACCGGAGCAAAACAACCGAGTAAACGTTGTACACTGTACAGTAATTGTTCAAACCGGATTGGTTTGTTGAGCAACGTATCTGCTTTAATCCAGGCACGTTCCGCCGTCGATTCCATTGAAAATTCGATACCCATATCACTCGTTGAACTACTCAATAAAATTAACGGCATGACTGGATAATCTTTCTTGAAATGATAACACAACGTAAACCCGCTATCACTGTTTTCCATAATTAAATCAATAATCGCAAGATCAAATTTTGAACGCCGGGCAAGTTCATAAGCCTGTTGTTCGCTTTCCGATTCCGTAACTGCAAAACCCGCACTTTGGAGCGATTGTTTCACTTTCAAACGAAAATCGGGATCGTCTTCAACCAAAAGAATGTGGTAAGCCATTGTTTTTTGTTGTTGGTAAAGTTTTGATAAAGTTCTGATAAAGTTCTGATAAAAATCGGGTAAAAATAATGATTCGTGAAAAATCAAGAAAGTATTATGACACAGGTTTAACCGGTTTTCAACAGGAATAACTTGAAAATGTTGACCTGAATCGAAAAAAATGAAATTTCTCCATAATTCAAACAATCCTTTTTTTCTAAAGTAACCGGTTATCGATTACCGATAACAAATTTTATATTATTTTGCGAATCTTTCTGTTATTGAAGCGAGACAATAAAAGTTGTTCAAAATACATTACTGCTGAATGGAGAAAATATTTTATGAATTTCCATCCTATTATTACTCGGTTTTTCCTCTGTTTGTTTTCAGTATTACTGATTGCTGTTTCGTTGGGAACAACGGGTTGTGCTGTATATTCCAACGGAATGACCTTGCCCAATCCATATTACATGAATAACCATGTTCAGTATTTTCCACGCGGTACAGAGTTCCCATTCCCCAATGAAGCGGCAACAATACAAGAGACCCAACATGATACTTTTTAACAGAATTAGTAATCCGTTTTAGCAAATTACTGATCCGTTAAAGAATAAGAAAGTTAAAAAATAATCCGTGCAATAAATAAAGAATTCAGAAAGACTGCATACTTTCTTTGAAAATTTCAGAGAATTGTTAAGTGGTCAACAGATTTTGTGCTATTGCAGCCATTGTATTTTATTTTTTTACGGATTCTGAACATTTGGTTACGAACATGGATTTATGGACCTTTCGGTTTCGGCTCAATCGTGGGTAAATCTTTTTTTTCTCTGGCTCGGTTTTGGGACTGTTGTCGGAATAACCGCGCAGGTTTGTCTTCCGAGTGGCGAACCCAAGGGAGTTTTGGGTATTCTTGTGATTGGAGTTAGTGCCAGTTGTTTTGGACCGTTTGCTGTCTCACTCTTTTTAAAACCGGAACAATTTAATCCAATTAGTCCGATTGGTTTTGTTGTTTCTGTTCTTGTTGCATTGGTGTTATTGCTCCTTTACCGTTTCGCACTAATACTCCTGAAAAAAAAATCATTGTAACCTGGAACGGAAATCGCAGAAATTTCCGTAACTGTCTATCTAAAATGACACTCATTTACACATTTACGCATCAAAATAAATTTGCCCTCAAGGTCAAAAGTCTTTACACCTCTTTGGGGTATTGGGGGTAAAATCCTAGTGTTCACAGTCTGGTTATTAAAATGGGTAAAATTTCAACAGAAATCGTGATTTTAGAAGATAGACTTGTTATTTTCAAATCTGTTTTTTCCAAGGCTTTGTTTATTCAGCCAATCTGCCAATGATAAATGTTGGTCGATTTGCCTATAAAAATTTACCTAAATTTAACATACCAGCCAGTGAACATTAGGTGTTTTTTTTAAGAATTCCGGTTAGACCATTTCTTTGAGAGTTTTCAATGGTCGTACCCGAATTTTGAGATGAGCGGGTTTTGCGGGTTTGTCGATGAACTCGCCTGGTCGGAAGGGGTTGGGGACATTTGTTTTTGCCGGTTGTGCTTTAACTTGCTTTTTGTCGATCTTGAACAACCCCGGAAAAATAAAAGCACCCGCACCTTTTTTATCAAGACTTTTTTTAATCTCCTCAGTCAGAGCATCAACAAAAGAATTGACATCTTTTTTTGTCAATCCGGTTGTTTCGGCAATGTTGGTAATAATTTGATTTTTCGTGAGCGGTTTTTTAACTTCAGTTGTTTTCGATTCAGAACTAGTCATTTGAGTTTCTCCATAATTGGTGGAAAGTGATAAAACAAACAAAACTTCCTTATATTTTAACGCACTCAAACCTTATGGCAAGACATTACAAAATTTTACAACTTATTTTTCATGGGAACTTCTAAAAACATCAGGAACGCAGTCGTCTCGACTGCACATTGCCTGTAAAAAGTGCAGGCGAGACGCCTGCGTTCCTAAAAAAATGAGTTTTTAGAAGTTCCCTCATGTAATATATGGGAACTTCTAAAAACCTAATATAAAA
>JAITIZ010000550.1 GCA_031279215.1 Planctomycetaceae bacterium | reverse complement strand
AAATGCAGGAATAAACGATAACATATTTCAAAAAAAAATAACTTAAAAAATTTATTTATCGTTTTTATCTAAAAAATTACAAAAAATTAAAAACGAATTTTAAAGTGTAATTGGTATATCAGGATTTCTCCTTATTGTGTCTCACTAGGCTCATACCTTGTTTCATTGTAAAATCATTCAATGGATGATTTTTTTGTTTGATTACTTGACGGATTTCCTGATCTTACTTTTTCGATGAGCAATTTTCCAATAAATTAATCAAAGGTCAATTGACATGCGTTCGTCTAACCATTAAATTTATAATTGATTGTAATGTTTTATCGAACCACATCGGAGTAAGACTTGTTTTCTAACCGAAGGAATTTTTATGAAAATTTTACTTATCCTTGGACATCCCAAATCGGGGAGTTTTAATCATGTTCTTGCGGAAACGGCTGTACAAACATTGGGGGAATTGGGTCATGAGGTTTTGTTCCATGATTTATATCGGGAGCGGTTTGATCCGGTATTGCCGGTTGACGAGGAGAAGCTGGACGAATCGGAATTGCCGGAATATTTGCGGCAGTATCTTTCCGAACTCCGTGAATCTCAAGGACTTATTTTTGTTCATCCGAACTGGTGGGGAGGTACACCGGCAATTTTGCGCGGGTGGATTGATCGGGTTTTTCGGCAAAACTCGGTGTACAATTTTACTCCCAACGGTCCGGTTTCGTACATTGGTAACAAAATTGTTCAGGTCTTTTCAACTTCCAACACTCCACGTGATATTGAGGTGAATGTGTATGGTGATCCTGTTGAGACATTTTGGAGGGTCATTCTATTCGGACTGCTCGGCTCCCAATCATTTGAACGCCGTAATTTCGAATCAATTATTTTGAGTACACCGGAGGAACGCCGGCTCTGGATCGACGAAGTGAAAACAACACTTCGGCGGCGGTTTATGGTTTTGTAACAAATGGTGTTTTATGACTGAGTCCTTTTTTGTTGTCAACGGGGATATTCAAATTCCGGCGGACGGGATACATTTTTCTTATGTTCGAAGTTCTGGACCGGGCGGGCAAAATGTCAACAAAGTGTCAAGTAAAGCGGTTTTGCGGTGGGATCCGAAAACGAATTTGCCGGAATCGGTTGTGTTGCGTTTCCAAAAACTTTTCCCGAGATGTTGGACAAACGACGGAGAAATTGTTATCACAAGCCAACGAACTCGTAATGCTTTAAAAAATAAGACGGATTGTCTTGAAAAACTTTGTAAAATGCTTCAACAGGCGGCTCAAAAGCCCCAATTCCGTATTCCTACCCGACCAACAAAAAGCTCCATTCGGAAACGCCTCCAAGACAAAGCAATCAATGCTCAAAAAAAACAAGAACGGAAAAAAATTGTTTAGTGAATAGTGTCGCAAGCGGAATTATTACCGTTTAGGTAGTAATCCGCTTGCGAACTATTAACTATTAGTTATTAACTATTAGTTATTAACTATTAACTACTTTTTGTTCTTTACCTGCTGGTTCAAAATTGTTATGATTCGTCAAAATTGATTAAACCGCAACTTTGTTGGCTAAACCGGATAGGGTCAACCGGAAATCAGAATTGTTTTCTATTTGAATTATCAATCACATTTTCATGACTAAACAACGGATTGTTTTTCGGAATTTCTGTTTTTTTGTTGTGATCGTTTTGGGAATGGTCATTGCCGTTTGCGAGGCCGATGTTTGTGGAATTGTGTTTGGGCAAACAAGACCGCTTCAACCGACTTGGACGGAATATTTTGAAACAGATGTTCCCAGTTGGCGGATATTACATTCCGAAAAACGCGGAGCAACCGTAAATCAGCAGCGTTCACCGCTTCAACCCTTGCAAGGGAAAAAATCAGAAATCATTCAATTTTCCCTGCCGACAGATTCTTGTGTGATTCTTGGTCATTCTATTGGGTTTCCGTTAGTTATTGAAGACCTGTTGCCAACTCTTTGCGTTCAGTCGAATCAACCCGGAATCGCTATCGGCGCCCAAATCGTCTTGCCAAACACAATACACCCCGAAACAGGGAAACCTATTACTTATCTTGTTACCGGTACAAAATACACCGGTTCAGGTGATTGGGAAAAATTAGGATTTTGGGACAAGAATGGTAATCCGATTTTATTACAACAAGCAGAACGGCTCGGCAAATTACTTCGTGCTGAGTTGAAAATGAATCTTGATTTACGTGATAAATATATTCGGCAAATTGTGCTTTTTGTCGAACCAGGGACAATACCGCCATCACCCAAGACTCTTTGGATTGATTCTCTTGAAGTTACCGGTCATATTGCGGTTTCCGATGCGATTTTGAATCGTTGTGAACTTGAAAAACGGACATTTTGTTTTGATCCGGTCAATTTTGACGGATTCAAAATCGAAGCCGGTTTGAAATCGGTGTATATTCAAACTCTCCGTTCACAAAATCCGGTTGGCAGCACCGAATGGATTTCACCGCTTGCCAACCGGACTTCGTCGCCCTTGAGGGCAACACCAATCTCCATGAACCCTCACCTCAACCCCAATAACCAAAACCCCACTAACCAAACCGAACAACCCTCAATTACTCCGCATTTAGCGGAAAAATTAGAACGTTCTGTTTTTTCGGGACAAAATGAAATTCGGTTTTCGTTGACGAATCAACCTATTCAGACAATTTCTCCTGCTTCTTTGATGCCTATTCGTCTTATGGATCAGGTTCTTTTGGTTGATGACATTCCTATTGGAGTTCGGGCAATCGAGTACAATGGCGAACCGTTGTCTGTTTTGCGTCAACTGGAATTTAATGCAGCATGGATTAAGGAGCGTCCGACAGTTGCTTTATTACGGGAAGCCCAAACCGCCGGAATTTGGTTAATTTGTTCACCTCCGGGGCCGTCGGAATTATCATCGGCTTCAAAGTTTGATGGTTCTGCGAATCCATCTCATTCGGTTTCGGCGGGAACTTCGGTGATTGATTCTACTTATGACAATGTTTTAGTGTGGAATCTTGGTGATGAATGTACGCAGCCCAATCATACGGCTTATTCGCAATGGGTTTCTGTTTTACAAAGTGCTGACCGTATTCGGCGGCGTCCAATTCTTTGCACGGCGCGAAGCGGGGTTCGCGAATACAGCCGGATTGCTGATATTTTGATGATGCGCCGTGAACCGCTTCTATCATCGTTAGATTTTTTGTCGTTGCGGGATTGGCAACAATCTTATCCGTTGTTAGCTCGACCGGATACTCCATTTTGGTGTACGGTTCAAACGCAGCCTTCGCCCAAACTTGCCAATCAATGGATCATGTTTGAAGGAAATCCGCAATCAATTTGCCCGTTTTCTTACGAACAACTTAGAATGCAAGTTTATTTGGCTTTGGCAACGGGAACGCACGGTATTCTATTTACTTCTCATACTCCGCTCACCAACAATGACCCTGAAAGTGAATTTCGGCGAACAGCTCTTGAATTACTCAATTGGCAACTTCAATTGATTGAGGAATGGTTTTCGGCTGGCAATGTTTCACCGGTTTTGGTTAAATCGAACCGTCGTTCAATGTCGAGTGCGGTGATTCGGTCGGGTCGTTCTCGGTTATTGGTACCGATTTGGCAGGAAAACCGTAATCAGATGGCGTTGAGTGCGGCGATTGTCGGCAATGTCAAATATATTATTTCGGGAATTCCTGAAACTTATGATGCTTATCATCTTGTTCCCGGCGGTCTTTACCCGATAGACACGGAACGAGTTGCGGGCGGAGTTCAGATTGAGTTACCGGAAGCGAACTTGAACTCTTTGATTTTTTTTGGTGAAGTGGATGCGATTTACGCGAATATTGGAAAACGTGCCAAAGAGATTGGACCGCGTGCGGCTTATTTAGCTTGCCGTATTGCGGAACTCCAATTAGCTGCCGCAGAACAAGTTCTTTCCGTACTGAAACAGTCTGCCGAAATGCAAACAATTCCGATTCATCCCAAAGATAATTTACCGCTTATTGCCGTCAAAGAGCAGGAAACCATGATGAACACTTCCAAGAATGCCATTGATCTTGCGAAAAATCTTGCGCAACGTCATCCGCCTGATTATGCGCGTGCTTATCTTCAGGCGGAGATTGCGACGCGTGGGCTTCGTGTTACAACACGGGAGATGCTTCAAGAGGCAACACGCCATGAACTTAATCTTTGTATGACGCCGGTTTCGGTTACATTTGCGACATTGCCTTATTATTTAACGGCTTATCAACGAACCAACGGGGCGAAATTAGGTGAAAACCGTTTACTTTGCGGCGACATGGAAAATCTTTATCAAATGAATCAAGCTGGTTGGGAAACGGTTTCGCATCGTATTGAGGGGATTGCTTCACCGAGGCGTGATACGGTAACGAGTGCCAAACGTTCTGGTCAAAAGGGGTTACAGATGATTGTGGAGCCGACGAGTTTGGAAGACAAACCCGGACAACTGGAAACAACTCCGATTTGGATAACTACTCCGCCGATTCCGGTGCGCATGGGTGAAATGTTATGTGTTCATGGTTGGGTTCGGATACCGCGAAGGTTGGAATCAACGGTTGATGGTTTAATGATTTTCGATTCACTTGGCGGTGAATCTTTGGCATTACGTTTTTTGGAAGCCAAAGATTGGCGGGAATTTGCGTTTTACCGTAATGTTCCGATGGACGGTAATTATTATGTAACATTTGGGTTACAAGGATTGGGCGAGGTTCATATTGACGATGTGAGTATTTCTGCTGTTCAATTTGAAGCACCGGCGCAGATTCCCGCACCGCCCCAACAACCCTCAACACCAACTCCCTGGCAACGACTGAATCCATTCCAATATCTACCGCCAATCCCAATCTGGAATCAATAACCAATTTCATTTTATGTATGAATGAAACTCAAAAGAACAGAATAGTAGGTCATTGTCTATTTTCGTCCGCAGATTTACGCAGAGATTAGTTAATAGTGAATAGTTAATAGTTAATAGTTAATAGTTAATAGTGTCGCAAGCGGATTACTACCTAAACGGTAATAATTCCGCTTGCGACACTATTAACTATTAACTATTCACTATTAACTAAAATAGGGAGTTGTTCTTTGAGTAACCGGACATTCCCGATGTCTGTAACAATTTCATATCCTGCGGACAAAACACGGCGACTCAAACAAGCACGGCATTCTGCTGCTTCATCACCGGTACAGATTTTGTTATCGTATAGTTCGTATTTTTTCCGTACCCCAACAGGTGAAAGATTCGGCATGACAACATTCGCTCCGGCACGTAATCCCATTTCACGTCCTTGCGGGTCTGCGGTACCAAGAGCAGTTGTTGCCGGAATTAACGCATACGGAAACATCAACCGCAAAATACCAACCAACCGAAGCGTCAATTGTAAATCACCGTTTTTGAAATAATTAAACGGTGTTTCACGATGAACCATAAACGGTCCAATTCCAATCATTGCCGGTTCAAGTTCTTGCAGAAACCGTAAATCTTTGATCAAACAGTCCGGCGTTTGAAACGGTGAACCCACCATAAAACCAGAACCAACTTGATAACCAATTTCTTTCAAATTTCTGAGACAATTTTTCCTGTGTTCCAAACTCATTTCGGCAGGATGTAGTTTGGCGTAATGTTCCATGTCGGCGGTTTCGTGGCGGAGAAGATAACGATTGGCGCCTGCCTTGAAAAACGCTTCATAACTTTCATATCGTTTTTCACCAATAGAAAGAGTGATGGCACAATCTGTGTATTTTTCCCGAATTTCCGAAACAATTTCACAAATCCGCTCGTCAGTATAAAACGGGTCTTCACCGCCTTGCAAAACGAATGTCCGATAACCAAGTTTGTAACCGATTTTACAACAGGATAAAATTTCGTCTTTCGACAACCGATAACGTTCCAAGTTATGATTATTTCGCCGGATTCCGCAATAAAAGCAATCGTTTTTACAATAATTAGTAAACTCAATCAAACCCCGAACATACACGTCTGTCCCGTAATATTCTTTACGAACCTTATCTGCATATTGAAACAGTTCATGGTCGTACTGTTTTGTTTCAATCAACAATCTCAGATCAGCATCGGAAATATCACGGGTTTCATGTAATTGTTCGATAATGGCGGTCATAAGATTTTTTGTAATCTATCAGTGGAATTTTTATTTTTTATATTAGACCCGATAGGGGCGTTAGTATTATAGCCTGCCCCAACGGGGTGGGTTTAAGTTCCCCCTCCCAATCCCAACGCCCTGAAAGGGCAACATACTGTAGTGGAGAGTTGATAGTGGAAAGTGC
>JAITIZ010000052.1 GCA_031279215.1 Planctomycetaceae bacterium | reverse complement strand
AGGAATAAACGGTAACATATTTCAACAAAAAATAAATTAAAAAATTTATTTATCGTTTTTATCTAAAAAATTACAAAAAATAAAAAACGAATTTTAAAGTGTAATTGGTATACATTCTGTACTTACTACATTGAGCTGTGAAGAACGTGGTTTCGTAAGCATTCTAATTTTACAAGAACACGCCGGAAACAGAGTATAAAAAGTGTCAAATTCACATTTTGAAGTACCATAAATCTGTGTATTTGTATAAACTACAAATGTTTTCTTACAACCTTGGCATTTTTCATTTGTTGATTCACAAATTCCGCTCTCAAAATAATCTGCAATAAGTCGACCACACCTCGTTTTTGTTGATCCACTTGTATCAGGGTCACAAGTTCGTGAAGTACTTGAAAAGATACTACCATGAGCTTTACAGTCTCCCATAAGAGCCGCATCACCTGTAACAAATTGACCTGAATATGTACACTCTTCATCTTTGGAAATTCCCCAATTAATCTCTTGTATCCTTGTGGGACCATTTCCAGAAGTAGTATCTTCTGTATTGTTGAAAGCAAAAATAGAATTACTTAATGTAATTGTATAAATAAAAAATATCAAAACACTACCAAAGAATAAAAAACTCAAAAAAATCGTTAATTTTTTAAACATGATATCCTCCATATTTCGAAAGGTAAAATTAATTCAAAAAAATGTAACATCTGTTCGTTGTTAGGCAAATGCCATATCATCTGCTTATTTTCTTTTTACGAAGAGAAAGTAATACAAGAATCAAACCACAAACAACACAGATTATTCTTACATAAAAATAATATTCTTGTTCTTTATTTTCTGCACTAAAATCGACGATAGGATTTTTTTGCAATACAAAGCTTAAAACATCAGGAGTATCATCCTCAAGCATAAATATTTTTTTTTGTTGACTTCGGAAATCCAAAACTTTTGTTCCTTTCTTTCCACTAACACGAAAAATATCTTCGGAAATAGGATTATTAATGTCAATTTTTTCGAGACGATAAATCGAAAAAAATTCTACCTCACTTTTATTATCGGCAGAGACATAATCAATATCAATTATTATTTTAGGAAAACTCAAATCAAAACGGTATTTTTCCCAATTAAATTGATAATTTTCATTTATTATTGTTCCATTTTTATTATAATTTCTTGAACAGACAACTTGGAAATTATTGGGATCACAATAAATTGTTCGAACAAATTGATTTTCAAATTTAAATTGAAAAACAAGAAATTTATCCGTTTTGAATAAATGGCAATAATCTTTTTTAAAAATATCTGTAAGTTTGTCATCATAAAAGGGAAATGTAAAAAATTCTTGCCATTTTTTTTGTACCGAAAATTTTTCTTCATAAGAATGTACAACAATCTGTTTATGAGAAAAATTATGATGTAAATTCCCATTCAATGTTGTAACAGTTGAATGACTATAACTATCGTCCCATGTATAATCTAATCTTTTACGCCCTCCAATTTCCTCCCATAATTCATAAGTTCCCCAAAAATCATTGTAATTTTCAGTATCGTCTAGTTCTCCTTCTCTTACGAACTTATCTGTTTTTTTGACAAATGCTTTCATTTCATTTGTATTAGTAAAATTTAACGAAAAAAGTGAATCCAAAAATATTTGTCGAGACAATGGATTTGTTTCACATGAGTAATATTTCAATTGAATTTTTAATGATTTTAATGCCGTTATCTGTTGCCTTAGCATTGGGACAATTTTTTCAATAACACTTTTCTTTTCCTTTTTGCTTAATGGTTCTAATGACTTTTGGTCATATTTGTATAAATGATCATATTTGTTTAACGTATCACCCCAAGAGGACATCAAAAAGAAAAGATTAAACACCATAAATATAGGCACATAAACAAAACTATATTGTATCGTTTCTTTAAAAAATCTCATAACACTATTAATTTGAATACTAATCATTATAATCATTAATTTTTGTTCTTATCAATTTGTTTAGAATTATGATATTTATGTTCATTTTTCAATGTAAAACACATAAACACTTTTTCCAATTCTTTCAACTGGTCGCATTTTACGATACTCATTATATTTTCCTTTTGGGTCATATAACTTATCGACTCCAAAAATTATCCACACCCATTTTCCGGCAATTCCCGATACAACTCCAATCTTTGAATCCCCAGTTTTCCTAGCGGAATTGACGGCGAATAGTAAATATAACGGTTTTGTTTTGGGACATTTTCGGAACCAATCACGTAACTCGTACTCATCTTGTCCCCAATCAATGCAACTGCCCAACAAATATCGGTGACCATTTTTCACACCTCCGACAAATTCATTGAAGTAGAACAAGGAATGAAGATAAAACCGTAAACTGCTCATAATATTCCAAATGAGGAACATTGTCAAACATGCAAACATGATTGCGGTATTATAAAGGAGTCTAAACAGACCTGTAAATCCCCACCGTAGAAAATTTTGGAAAATTTTTGACAGATTTAGAGCAAAAGACGTAAAGCATTGATAGTATTACAATTACATATCGTAGATGTGCTGAAATTCTGGTTTGGAAACTGACAAAAATAAAAATTGGGGTAATATATCAGTGGAATTTTTTTTCGTGATATTTCAGCCGAATTTGCCCAAACATTTTGTCCTTGTTTCAAACAAACCTTATTTCTACCTAATTTTCCAAACAAAACAACCTCAGTAGCAATGAATTTCCCAAAAATATAAACCTTATTACCTTATTGTTCGTTTATTTTTTAACAAGGTAATGAGGTTGGTCTCTGTTGTCTCTTTGACTACTGAGGTTGTTTTGTTAGAAAAATTAGTTAAAAATAAGGTTGCCAATGGTGCGGTTTATAGGTCATAACAAAAATTCCACTGATATATTACAAAAAACGTAATATATCAGTGAAATTATCGTCTGCTTTTTGTAAGTACTTAATTCAAAATAATTTACGTCAAATTTTATATTTTTAATTTTCGTATATGTAATTTTCAAATTTAAATAGACAGTCACATCTGCAAGTTCGGTGGGAAGATAGACCGGCTAAAAACCTGCCTACTCGACTACTATACTCGTTACACTTTATCATTTTTCGGTAACTATACTTTATCAAGTTCATGTCTATATTGTTGGCAAAACTTTATCCAATTCTCCGATAATGTCATGAAATTTTTGTATCTGGTGTTCTGATAATCGTTCGGAATAGTTATGTGCTATTGCTTTACGCAACGTAATGAGATGCTGAAATTTTGTCTGTAAATCCGATTGTTTGGTTTTGAAAGTATTTTGAAAGTGTTCCCAATGTAAAGAAATAATTTGCCACAGAGCATCTGGATACGCAAATTCCAATAAATTGTCCGATGAAATTCCTAATGTTCTTTTTGCATTTAACATTCGGTATTGACAACAGTCCTGTTTATCGGAATTACCATAGAAAATTAATTTGATGGACGGATTCTTACAAATTTTTACAAGCCAATCGTCTCCCAAATTTTCTCGCAAAGTACTCGTTATCAATTTCCGCAACCGTTTTTCAACATTGGACCATGGTTCGGTGAGCGAAGAATCTTTGATGTGATGCTCGATATAACAATCAAACGATCTACTCCACGTTCTGCAATTTTTATATTCGTAAGAAGTCAGCCCATATTGAGTTAATCGGTTAAATTCTTCTGCTTGTGTCGACTCGTGAAATCCCCACAGCACTTCTTGTACAAGAGTTTTCCAAAGTCCGTCTTCGTTTAACAATTCCCACAATTTTTTGTAATAAATAACAAGTTCGCTTCTTGCGCGGTCATTAATGTTTTGCGATTCCCAAAAATCCGTTAATGCCGCTTTTAACAAATGCGGATGATAACCGGCAAAATCCCATAAATCATTACGTTGTTGCTCGTCAATTTCTATTTTATCACTCAATTTTATAACGAGAGATTCAGCATCTTCTTTCTTAAATGGCTTTATAACAATTTTTTCACATTGTCCATCTAATGTTGAAACACCTGACAAGGATTGTTCAAGAGCAATAATAGAACGGCGTGAGATTAGCACGATAGTGATGTTGAAGTCCTCGCTATTGTCCATTAATGTCCGCAATCGTTGCGGGATTTTGCCAGTTGAGTCAAAATCACGGATTGCATCAAATTCGTCCAAAAAAATCACGATACGATTTTCTGTTTTCGGAACGAGCACCTAATTGAAATCGTCCGCAGATGACGCAGATTTTCGCAGATTATTTTAAAAGGTTTTTTGAAAATAATTTTTTGTATTTTTGTCTATTCTTCCTTTGTTTGTTTTGTTCTTTCGTACTCTCAAAAAAGAATCCTTGAAAATCCACGAATATCGAATCTCTGCAAATATCTGTGGACGAAAATCTGTGTAAATTTGCATAATCTGCAGACGAAAATAGATAATGACTTAATATTTATTTACCTACAATTGTTCCCGCAAAATTCCGAAACACACCGTAAATTTTTAACGGAGAGTAACATCATTGCGGATGAACTCTCCGCCCAAAATCGGCAAACCATTTTTGCGTACAGAAAAATTATTGAGTTCCGGGTGATATGGAAACGGTTACAAACAGTAAACAGTTGCAAACACGAATAGAACTCAATTACTCTGGAGTATTATTTTTACACTAAATTATTACTC
>JAITIZ010000050.1 GCA_031279215.1 Planctomycetaceae bacterium | reverse complement strand
TTTACTTTCGGGTTTATTTGTTTGGTTACGAATTCTTGATTTTCTGGAATCATATCATTATGACCTCGACAAGATCAAAGAATTTTGCAATCAATTCAAGGGAGGCATTCCGCCTTAGGGGAACTCCCGAATACGTTATCTGTTTAATCAATCATTCTATAAAACCTTATAAATCGCAACGAAATCGTCCGCGTTATGACACGAAGAGTGTACGCAAAAAAACAAAATGACCAAAAAGATGTGTAGATACTTTTGCTGGCGGCCTGGTGCACGTAAAAGGATACTACCGCAAAGATGGTACATACGTTCAGCCGCACACCCGAAAAAAACCTAAAAAATAATACACAATACCCCTGTGTCCGGTGTGTCCGAACCGGTTGTCTAGTGCTTGTTTTCAAGCGTCAAAAGTGTCTAAAAAATGCCATTTTTGACGTTAAGTTTCAAAAATCAAATCGCCTTAACTCATGAAAATACAACACAAGTTAAGGCGATTTTTAGGGGCTATGCCCTTTTTCTCGGCGAAACATTGCCTACCTTTTTTGCTTTTTCGGTGTTTCATACAAAAATTCCACTGATATATTACGAGTTTTGAGAAGTGCCCTTTAATCAAAAAAATTGGAAAAAAAATGACTAAGTCCCCACACAAAAATTGGGAAACCTAGTCAACATGATAAAGGTACGGAAATTTACTCTAGACAGTTTTTTGATTTTTGAGTTCTATCGGCGAATGTCCAGACCAAAATTGACACCATAAGTAATAACTGCTGTTTTACTGACTTTTATGCCAAACAGTTGACCGTTATCATGAATCTTGTATTCGATCACTTCAGCACCGCGACCAATATTGTCAAAAATAGTCGAGTTAAAACCGAGTTTAATACCAACCGCATCTGTCCATTGCCATTTCGCTGAAAGTTGAAGTTCAAAACCCGGTGAAAAATAGGTTTTGTTCCGATGATGATAGAACGTCTGAGCACTGTGATGAAGACCAATCGGAATATAAGGAAGAACTCCCTGTTGCTGTAAAGGACCATTTGTTCCTCCGCTATTGCCGTCTGCGGTTGACCCGCCAATTTGTGGTACCAATTCTGGGTTAATAAAATTCGAACCAATATAACCACTTACCGTTTGTGATTGATTATTGATTCCCGCCATGAACCGTCCTTCTGCTCCAAATGTCCAACGGGCATTACGACGTTGAAATTTAACTCCCAATTGTGGACCAATAATCCTGTTACGTACTTGTCCGGTAATTTGGGTATCTGCTAGAACTGTCCAGGCTCCTAATGAATTAGAATTTGACATTCCCTGCCCAGAATTATCCTCGTCACTGCTGCTGCTGCTGTTATCATCCTCGTCTTCAAAGACATCAGAGTTATAATAGGGGTCTTCGTAACCTTGTCCCAGAAACGTCATTTTGTCATCGAAATCCCAAAATCTTGCTCCAGCGAAAAACTCCATATCGCCCCACTTAAACGGATGAGTCCGATAAGAATACATAAGTTCAAGACTCATAATATCGACACTGTTAGTCACACTGGCACGAGCAAAGTTGAGCGGAACCGGAGCCAAACGTCCTTCAAGCCAATCTGCCCACTGAATTGGAAACCACGCCCAAAGATAACCAACATCACGAATTGGTACTTGTGGAATTCCATCGGATAAATCTACTGAATTTGTCCAATCTGTAGAAGACATAGGAATGCTTTTGAATGTTCCATCTTTTTGCCATATTTCATTAAAGCCAGTTGTAGCTTCGTAAATCGCATACGTTGTCAGATTTTCTGGGTCGTTTATGACGATGGAACCGTTCTCCGAGCTGAACGAACCTCCGCAATCGGAAAGTCCGTAACCACTGAATAACCAACCATGATGTCCCCGACGATATCCAGCCTCTACTCGCGTTCCCAATGTAAAATCGACACCGAGATTATTTGTATTCATCGAGTTGGTTTGCAGAAAGGTTTTATTTCCGTCATACGCCCAACGTGAACCACTGCTTCCATCTGGATTCGTGTAACCAATCGGAATACTTTTCGGACCATCCACTTTCCAAAAGATTGCGTCAAATAAAGCGAAAAAACCATCATTACTACGACGATTTCCGCCAAAAGATTCCGATTGATACGGAGCCCACAAACGCATTCCCTCCAGTGCCGAAGCCGGACTGGTTGTCGCCAAAATAATCGCAAGCAAGAGTCCCGTCAAAAATGATTTCAATTTCAATAGCGACATGGTCTAGCCCACCTTAGTGTACAGGATCTGTTTCATTACTTTCTTTTTGCCGATACTGTCCAAAATGTACCAACAAACATACGGCTGTGACGATAGTATCGGACATATTATCTATAACAGTTGAGATTTTCATTCATTAATTGGTCGATTTGTAGCGATCTTTTTTGAAAATCTGATTTTTTTTGATAAAATGAATAAAATGGCTGAAATTAGTTAGAATATTAATAAATTTCTCATTGCGCAAAATAAATATAATATAACGAATAAATAAAATAGATAATTCGCAATATTTCAGTAACTGCCCCAAAGCAAAAGCATTTATACAAGTCATAATTACTTCTTATGAGTATTTATTCGTTATTATGTGGAATATCAAAGACAGAAGGTAGGTACGCGGTTATCATCCGCACGAAATGGAACTCTGCGGAATAGGAATCGTTTATGGGAACTTCTAAAAACGCGAATATTTGAGTTTATATTTTTTTTGCGGTGCGTTTCGTTGATTTTTTGAGGTGTCCCTACAGTAAAATTCCTTTTCCTTCACGTATTCATCATTGATTTTATGACGAAAACATGTGGATTAGATGTGGTTTTCGTTATTTTAGCCTATTGATTGTTACCACTCGACACATGTTACTAACAAGATTTCGCATTCCGATCCAGAATTTTGCACGTTTCAGTCCAATCGTTCTCAGCACTTCGTCCCCCATTCGTTTTTTTTTGTGCTCCAAAAATGTGTTCGATCCGGCAACGAACAGTCTATTTTCTTAACAACCACATAATTGAAATCGTCCGCAGATGACGCAGATTTTCGCAGATTATTTTAAAAAGTTTTTTTTGAAAATAATTTTTTATATTTTTTGTCTATTCGTCCTTTGTTTGTTTTGTTCTTTCGTACTCTCAAAAAAGAATCCTTGAAAATCCACGAATATCGAATCTCTGCAAATATCTGTGGACTAAAATTTGTATAAATCTGCGTAATCTGCGGACGAAAATAGATAATGACTTAATATTTATTTACCTACAATTGTTCCCGCAAAATTCCGAAACATACCGTAAATTTTTAACGGAGAGTAACATCATTGCGGATGAACTCTCCGCCCAAAATCGGCAAACCATTTTTACGTACAGAAAAATTATTGAGTTCCGGGTGATATGGAAACGGTTACAAACAGTAAACAGTTGCAAACACGAATAGAACTCAATTACTCTGGAGTATTATTTTTACACTAAATTATTACTC
>JAITIZ010000440.1 GCA_031279215.1 Planctomycetaceae bacterium | reverse complement strand
CGGTACAATAATAAAATTTGGGATAACTTTTAGAAAGTACAACAAGAAATGAATCAAATTATCGTTTCTGTAATATTCAAAAAATGACAAATTTGTTCAGAAATTACGTTTTGCGCATACAATGATCGCAGATTGATCATTGATAATCATGAGAAGTAAATTCGATTTATTTAATACAAACGAAAAAACAAGTCCGCTTGTTTAAGGACTAATGTTCTATATTCTTATTTTCTATTGATTACGGCAAAAAAGCGAAAACAGAATTCACGAAGAAAATAGAGTATTTTTTAAAAACCATCACACAGATACTAAAATCCGATTAATATGACATTATCTTATGTTTCTATAATAATAAAAGACAACAAAGTAAAATATATAAAAAAAATCATTATCATATTAATGGGTATTTTTATGAGTATGCTCAGTATTGTTATGTGTATGATAATACCAATACCAGTACATGAGTGGTGGATACTTTGTTTGCAAATGGGAGGAATAATCGTTTTTTTTTCAGTACTTGTCAACGTGTTTTTCCAAATGATGATTTTGAACGATATTCAAATTTCAGATAAAAATATAGTTTTTAAGAATTTTTTTAATCAGCCAATGGTAATTTATTGGAATGAGGAACTATCTTGTCAGTATTTTTATATTCCGTTTTTAGGAAAATTAGCAAGTATTTATTCTTTTAATAAAAGTCATTTTACGCCTGTAGTTAAATTGAAATTAATGGGTAATTTTTCTTTTTACTCTTTGGTTTTACCGCCTAAGACATTTGTCGAAAATATAAATGAATTGGAATCTTTTATAAATAATATCCATAATGAAGGAAAATTGTTGGAAAGTTTGAAAGTTATGTATTGCTGCGATTGTCTGTGCTTGTCCGAAAGATTTGACAAGGATTAAAATTACCGATACGATAATAGGATTGGGGACAATTTTTAGAAAGTGCAACGAGAAATGAAGTGAGTTATCGTTTCTATAATATTCAAAAAGCGACAAAATTGTTCAAAAATTGAGTTTTGCGCATACTGCGACCGCAGATTGATCGTTGATAATCTGGATGGCAAGATAAATTAAATTCGCTCAACATGAATGATTGGCAGATATAATCGACCTTCGAGAAATTCAAGACGAAGTTTTATTTTTGTTCCAGTTTTACCGGCAATACACATTCTTTTATCATTGGGTCAATTAGCGGCGTTAAGAATAACAATTCTTACCAATGCAATTACATGAAGAATTGCAAGGAGTGTGTAATCCGTCCAATTTTTCGGCAATGGAATTTCAGGAATTTCGGGCGGGTCAAGAATAATATCGGGTTCTGGTAAAATCGTATTCATAGGAAATTAAGAGATTTAATAGGTGATACTATTCATAAATTGACAAAAAACAACTTATCCATTTTATCATCGAACCAATCAAAAATCACTAAAGTCTCTTGAACGTACCGACATTTTCCACTATGATAAGTTCGTTTGGGTATTTTGTGTCCGGTTCAAGAAGCTCCACTTTACATCAAATTACATCAAAATTGTAAGTTACTAACACCTAAAACACCACATCGTAACGAAATTCACAAACCCTCCAAAACAATATTTCCGATACAATTTTGTATTAAAATTAGTCATAACTTATTTATAATCAATAGTTTACATCAATTCCTGTCACCAGTGAACAACGACGTTTTGAGGAATGAACGGGGCAGTGAACAGCCGCTTATATGTTTTCGCAAGTCTTTGTAATACAAAGATTTACGTTGAACTTGAAAGAGGTAAGCGACCTTTCGAAAACATAACGGTAATATAAAAACAACCAGTTGATAACAAGATAGTGTATAACGACTCTCACGTTCCTACAGAACTTAAAACATCCCACTGAAATATTACGATTTAGGATTATGAAAAATTTAACGTTACCCAAAGAGGATTTATCGGACAAATTGCAAACGCAATTACCGAAACGCCGTTTGTTGCGTCAGGTTGTTGGACCTGATGAGATTGCGGAGGTTGTCAGTAGTTGGACGGGTATTCCAATGAGCCGCATGATGGAAACAGAACGTACCAAACTTCTTGTTCTTGAAGAACGTCTTCATCGTCGTCTTGTTGGGCAAAACGAAGCGGTTGATGCGGTATCCAATGCGGTACGCCGAAGCCGCAGCGGATTACAAGACCCAAACCGCCCTATTGGTTCATTCCTATTTTTGGGACCAACCGGTGTTGGCAAAACGGAACTTTGTAAATCTCTTGCCGAAGCTATGTTCGATAACGAAAGTGCAATGATTCGGATTGATATGAGCGAGTTTATGGAAAAACATTCTGTAAGCCGGCTTATTGGTGCGCCGCCGGGTTACGTGGGGTATGACGAAGGCGGAATGCTTACCGAAACGGTTCGGCGGCGTCCGTACAGTGTTGTGTTGTTTGACGAAATGGAAAAGGCACATCGGGATGTGTTCAATGTATTGCTTCAAGTTCTTGATGATGGGCGTTTGTCTGATAATCAGGGACATACGGTTGATTTCACGAACACAATTATTGTTATGACTTCGAATATCGGCAGTCAGGTTATTCAGGAGATTGCTCGCGGGAACGGTTCGGAGGAAACAATGCAGGAAGCGGTTAAGAGTTTATTGTATCAACATTTTCTGCCGGAATTTCTAAACCGAATTGACGAAACAATTATTTTTCATCCGTTGAACCGTGAAGAGATTGCAAAAATTGTTGACTTGCAATTGGAACGGTTGAAAAAACAACTGGAAAAACAAAATGTTACACTAACAATTTCTGATCGTGTTGTAGCGGAAATTGTGGAACAGGGTTATGATCCGGTGTTTGGGGCGCGTCCGTTGAAGCGGGTTATCCAACGCCAAATTCAGAATCCTCTTGCCGTACTGCTCTTACAACATCAAAATGATGAAAAATCTATCGTTCATGTGGATTTTGAGAACGGAAAATTTGTATTTCAATGAATTTGTATTTGTATTGTAAATGAGTTCTCATTGTCTCTTGATGAGAACTTTTATTAATTTTACTTTTAAAATTTACCTTTTAAAAATTAAAAACTTACAAACATTTTTCCGGCAGGAGTTGGTTTTTAGAAATTTTTTATTATAATATTCCGGCAGTTTGAATAATTAAATAAAAATACCGATGAAATTTTCCCGATTAATAATTGATGATAAACTGTGAATAATTAACAATTGAAGATAAACTATGAATATTTTTTTTCTTTCATCCGTAATATTTGAAGGCTCAAAAATACTCTTTTTCTCTTCATATCGTAAAAAACAAAATAGACACAATTTTCTACCCTTCTTTTTATTTTCTGTTATAAAAAATGAGGACTTATTTACCCCAAACTAAACGATCACCATTGGAGAAATAAACACATCACCTAAAAATTAAAATAGGAATTGCGGCTTATTCTATTTTTGCTCAGATCGATTATATTATATTGTTTATATTGGGCGGTGATTATTTTTACCGTCTCAATTTTCGGTAGTCCTCTTTTAACCCATTTTACTTTTAACCCATGATAATACCTATTATGAAAAACTCAATTTATTTAACAGTGTTTATTTGTATTTTGATATTGTATTCTGTATCAATGGTTGTTGCCGGCAGTGAATTATTTCCGTTTGTGATTTCTTTTGATGCTCCGAATAACGCAACGAATATTTCTAATCAACTTGATGTTCCTGCCGGAAAAGACGGATTTGTTCGTGTTCAGGGCGGACATTTTGTTACGGACAAAGGGCGCATTCAGTTTTGGGGAACAAATACTTGTTTTGCCGCAAATTTCCTCGATCACGCTGCTGCTGACCGAATGGCTGATCGTTTGGCGCGTTTTGGAATTAACTGTGTTCGGCTGCACCACATGGATTCTCACGACATCTGGGGCGGTTACAACGCCAAAACAAAATTAGAATTTGATAAAGCCCAACTCGATAAACTCGATTACTATATTGCCGCTCTGAAAAAACGGGGAATTTACGTCAATATCAATCTCCATGTTTCACGTTCACTGGATGAACGCGATGGTTTTCCGAAAAATATCAACCGTCCGTCTCATGATAAAGGTATCGATAATTATTATCGTCCGTTTATTGACGCAAACAAAAAATACGCCCGCGATCTTTTGACACACGTAAACCCTTACACCGGAAACGCTTACAAAGACGAACCGTCGGTTGCGATGATTGAGATCAACAACGAAAATTCTGTTATTTGCATGTGGGGTGGTTGGGGCGGTCTGGATGTGATTCAAGACCCGTTTCTTGCCGATTTGCGGAAACTCTGGAATGATTGGCTCAAAACGAAATACAAAAACGATACGGAATTACGTCAAGCGTGGAATTGCCTGTCAGTTCCGCTCGGTAATGAATTGCTCAAAAACACCGATTTTGGAAACGGTTATGTTCCTGATGGGAAAAGCTGGAATTGGGAGAAGGACGAAGTTGTCGATGCGTCTGTTTCCAATATCGGCGGCGTGTTGCAACTTGATGTACGAAAAAAAGGCAAAGTCGATTGGCATCCGCAATTAATCGCTTCCGGGTTTGCGGTGAAAAAAGATCAACTTTATACGTTGGAATTTAAGGTTAAAGCCAATCGAAACACAACATTAAATGTCGGGCTTCGTATGAATCATGAACCATGGGAAGGACTTGGTTTTGATACAAAAATTAACCTCACAACCGATTGGCAAACGATCAAATTTATTACAATTCCTTCCGTTGATGATTCCAACACCCGAATTTCTATTGGCGGTTTTTCTGCCGGAATTGTTTATGAAATTGATTCCGTATCGTTCAAATCCGGCGGTGAAATCGGTTTACCCAAAGAACCGTTATTGGGTGATGAATTGCTCGAAAACGGTGATTTTTCAAAAGATTATGTTCCGAATGGGAAAGGCTGGAGTTGGGAAGTTGACGCAATAACCGATGCTCCTGTTACAAATAAAGATGGAGTTTTACGGCTTGATGTACGAAAAAAGGGCGAAGTCGATTGGCATCCGCAGTTGAGCGGCGGAGGTTTCAATGTTAAATCGCAACAAAAATACACATTGGTTTTCGCCGCCAAAGCAAACAAGCCTGCTCCTTTGAATATTGGTCTTCGGATGGCTCACGAACCTTGGCAAGGTCTCGGCTTTGACCGTAACGAAGAGTTGACAACAGAGTGGAAAACATTCCGTTACACCATTTCACCAAATCAAAATGATGACAAGGCACGAATTGTTTTGGGCGGTCTTCAGGAGGGAACTATCTATGAAATTGATATGGTGTCTTTCAAATCGGGTGAAACGGGAATAGAAAAGGAAGCGTCGCTTACTGCCGGTTCCATTCCTGTTATCTGGAAAAAAGACGCCGGAAAATATAGGAAAGAAACTGTTGATGATTTCTGTAACTTTTTGTTCGATATTGAAGCAAAATATTGGAACGAAATGTATCGTTTTTTGAAAGACGAAATCAAAGTCAAACAACCGGTTAGCGGTACACAATTAGAATACGGTTCAACACATGCCCAAGCCAAAATGGATTATTGCGATATTCATTCTTATTGGAATCATCCGCATTTTCCCGGTCGCGCCTGGGACGGTAATAATTGGTATTTGCACAATATTGCCCTCGTCAATCATCTCGATAAACGGATTTTGCCGAACCTTGCAACCAAACGAGTGTACGGAAAACCGTTTACTGTGAGTGAATACAATCATCCGTATCCGAATCAATATGCTGCCGAAGGTTTACCGTTGCTTGCTGCATTTGGGGCGTTTCAAAATTGGGACGGGATATTTCCGTTTGCTTATTCCCATTCAAATAATCCCGAACCCAAAAAAGCAACAAGTTTTTTTGATACAACCGGCAACACCGTTCAGATGGCACACATGATCGCTTGTCATGCGTTGTTCTGTGATGGTTACAATAAAAATGCCGATAAGGAAATTGTTGTTGCGCCGTTGACTGCCGAAAAGGAACGCGAAATCTTCAAACAAGATCGGCATCAATACCGTTTCGGATTTTCCGGTCTTGATTTGGATATTCGAAACGCTTTGACCAAACCGGTTGCGGTTGACGTTTCCGGTAAAGTTAAGGAATTGCCGAAGTTGCCGGAAATTCCGAAAGAGCAAAAGAAATTCGATTATCCGGCTTCCGGTAAAGGCGAAACGTTAATTCTGTACGATATGCAACAACAAGGAGAAGGATTTGTTTCTGTTATCAATCATGGGGCATCTCTTTTCACCGGTTTTGTTACGGAAGGCAAAAAATATCCTTTTTTTGCAGGAACGGTTCAATTCGGCAAAACCAATCTCGGTTGGTCAACGGTTTCCGCAACAACTATTTCCGCAACCCAAAATAGTGAAACGTTTTTGCTTGTTGCCACCGGTGAGATGACGAATACCGGAATGAAACTCGAACCGCTCGGCGATGATAAAGTTACGGTTGGTAATCGCTGGGGCAGTGAACCGGTTCTCTGCGAAGGAATTTCAGCCGAAATCACGTTCAAGAGTTCAGCCGCCGGAAGAAAAACAGTAAAATTCTGGTCATTGGACGAATCCGGCAACCGTAAACAAGAATTGCCCGTGAAAAAAACAGGCAGCAATTTTACACTGGAACTAAAACCGGAATACAAAACAATCTGGTACGAAATTGAAGCGACTCAATAAAATAAATGTTCACAAAAATCATCGCTCAGACTTTTTAAGAATGATTTCATAAGTTGAATATTTTATAATAACAAAAACTTTGTTAGGACAAAATTTTAATCAATTTTTTGAACAATACTTTAACCATTTCTATTTAATTAAATAATCACATGTTTACACATTTAAGTTTACAAACGAAAATATTTTTTCTTGTTTCAATAGTTGTTATTGTATCATTTTCTATCCTCACAATGATTGTTTCCAATAAAACTTTTGAAATGGAAAAAAAGGATGCTTTTAGTCTTGCTCAGGAAACAGCGGACAAATATAAGAACGAAATTAAAGCGGAATTGCAAGGTGCGAGAATTACATCGGAAACGCTTGCGACTGTTTTTGAGGCATTGAAAGATAATAACCTCACAGACAGGAAAATGATGAACGATATTCTCAAAAATACGCTTGCAAAAAAAGAATATATTACCGCTTTTTGTATTGCTTACGATCCTGATGCTCTTGACGGAAAAGATAAAGAATATGCCGGTCAAAAACCTATTTATGACGACACCGGTCGATATGCTCCTTACTGGAATAAAGCCGGTGATAAAATTGAAGTTGAACCGTTATATGATATTGATATTTCCGATTGGTACATTATTCCCAAAACAGAAAAACACGAATTTATTACCGATCCTTATCCTTATCAAGTTCAGGGCAAACCGGTAATGCTTGCCAGTATGGTTTTTCCCATACTCCATCAAGATCAGTTTATCGGTATTATTTCTTCTGATTTTGTTCTTGATAAGTTACAAGATATGATTTCAAAGGTAAACCCGCATGGTCAAGAGGGTTATTCATGGATTCTTTCCAATGCCGGTGTTGTTGTTGCGCATCCCGATAAACAACTTCTTGGAAAAGATTTGACTGAAATATTTGTGTACGAAATGTTCACCTCCGACCATTCCAAAATCAAAATATCAAAAGCCATCGAACTTGCGAACAACTACATCGCCCAAAATCCCGTTAAAGACCCCAATGATAAAGACCAAGTCGAAAAAATTAACAATAACCAACAATTTGTTAATTCATTAAAAGAATATGCTCAAAATTTTGACATCAAGAAATTAGATTTAACTTTACTTAATCCCGATCTTGCGGAAGCAATGCTTAAAGCTGATTCATCCCGTTTAAATGCGGTTGTTGAAGCTAAAAACTCCATCAAAAAAGGCAACTCTTATATTTTAAACAATAAAGATTTTTACACGGTTTACATGCCTATTCAATTCAGTGAAGTTACAACACCTTGGTCGGTTGCTGTCAGTATTCCCATGACAAAAATTCTTAATAACGCTCATGCTGTCCGCAATTATGTTGTTATTGTTTCGTTAATTTCTATTGGTGTTATTGCGTTGTTGCTTTATCTTATTGCCAAAAATATTACAAGACCAATTTTGCTTCTTTCCAAAGCCGCTAATATTTTGGGGCAAGGTAATTTTGATGTTACTATTCCGGTTATCAACAGTCATGATGAAATTGGTTCTTTGTCCAAAGCGTTCAAATTCATGGCGGCAGAAATCAACACTTTAATCAAGAAATTACAGGATCACGCCAAAGCACTCGAAGAAAAGAATCAATATTTGAACAAATTAAATGAGTTGAAAGATGAATTTATGGCCAATACATCGCATGAGTTGCGAACACCGATTAATGGAATTATTGGGATTGTCGAATCAATGATTGATGGAGCAACCGGTTCGCTCACGCAAGAACAAAAATATAACCTTGCTCTTGTTTCCAATAGCGGTAAACGGCTTTCCAATTTAGTCAACGATATTCTCGATTTTACAAAATTGAAAAATAAAGAACTGATTCTGCAAATTAAACCGGTTGATTTGAAAACGATTGTTGACACGGTAATTGTTTTATCGAAACCATTGATTAAGGGGAAAGAATTGATGTTGGTCAATACGATTGATGATTCATTGCCGATTGTTGATGCGGATGAAAACAGGATTCAGCAGATTTTGTACAATTTAATTGGAAATGCGATCAAATTTACCGACAAGGGTAATGTTAGTGTTTCGGCTTCTGTTTTGGGAGACTTGGTTGCTGTTACGATTTCAGACACGGGAATCGGAATACAGGAAGATAAATTTGATAGAATATTTGAATCATTTGAACAGGTTGACGGTTCAACAGCACGGGAATATGGCGGAACAGGTTTGGGATTATCGATAACCAAAAAACTTGTCGAACTGCACGGCGGAACAATAAATATTGATTCAAAATTGGGAGAAGGTTCAAAATTCACATTCACGGTACCGCTGTCCAAAACAACACGGAATCTATTGACCGCAGACGAAAATAAAAAATCAATACTCGACCTCGAAGATTATTCTGTTGCGGAAACTATCAAAGATCACAAATCTAATAAAGAAGATACAAAAGGAATTTGTGAAATACTTATTGTTGATGATGAACCGGTTAATATTCAGGTGTTGAAAAACATATTGTCGATGCAAAATTATTCCGTATCCAGTGCGTACAATGGTGCTGAGGCTCTTGATTTGATAAAGAGCGGAAAGAATTTTGATTTGATACTTCTGGATGTGATGATGCCCAAAATGTCAGGGTATGAAGTTTGTGAACATTTACGGAAACAATATTCATTGTTTGCTTTACCGATATTGATGCTGACGGCAAAGAATCAGGTGCAGGATGTTCTTTTGGGGTTTCAATCCGGTGCGAATGACTATATTGAGAAACCGTTTGACAAAGAGGAATTAATGGCACGAATAAAAACTCATCTTGAATTGAAGAGTGCTATTCTTGCGGCGCAGGCGGCAAACAAGGCAAAAAGTGAATTTATGGCAAATATGAGTCATGAAATTCGTACACCAATGAATGCGATTATCGGTTTGACTCATCTTCTGTTGGAAACAACATTGAACGAACAGCAACATCAGTACACCAATAATGCCCATCGTGCGGCACGTTCCCTTTTGGGAATTATCAATGACATTCTTGATTTCTCGAAAATGGAAACGGGTAAAATAACATTGGAACGTGTGCCGTTTTCATTGAGTGAGGTGTTGGGTGATATTGATATTATTTTCAAAGAACAAAGTATGGAAACGGGAATTAAGTTGATATTTAACCAATCAACAGATATTCCGTATTCGCTTTTGGGGGATCATTTTCGGTTACGTCAAATATTCATTAACTTGGTAGGCAATGCGTTCAAATTCTCCAAACAGGGTCCGATTACAGTTACGGCAAATTTGGAATCGATAAAAGACAATGATGTTACATTATCATTTTCGGTTAAGGACATGGGAATTGGGATGTCGCCTAATCAGGTTCAGAGGCTTTTCAATGCGTTTACGCAAACAGATACTTCAATCACACGGCAATACGGCGGTGTTGGTTTGGGTTTAACATTGACGCGAAGTTTGGTTAATTTAATGGGCGGCAAGATTTCATTGGAAAGTGAAGTTGGGGTTGGAACAAATATTATATTTACGTGCGTTTTAGGACTGGACCCGAATACAAAAAATATTAACATGTTATCAGTTGAAAACGCAGAGTTAAACGCAGAACCAGAAAAAGGGAAGATAATAAGTGTACAATTGCCGCACGAAAAACAGTCCTTGGCCGGTTTTCGGATTTTGCTGGTTGAAGACAACAAGGTGAATATCATGGTGGCGAAAGCGATGTTGGAAAAAATGGATCTTGCTGTAACTGTAGCGGAAAATGGTGAAGTTGCGCTTGCGAAATTATCGGAGGCTTATGAATCGGGGTTGAATCCGGTATTTGATTTGGTATTTTTGGACATTCAGATGCCGGTTATGGATGGTTTTGAAACGATCAAACATATTCGTTCAAATCCGCACTATGAAGGTTTACCGGTGATAGCGTTGACAGCTCATGCTTTTGTTGAAGAGATACAAAAATGTTTCGATAGCGGTATGGACGGACATCTCGCCAAACCGATTGATATCCACTCCCTGCAACAAAAACTATATCAATTTTTGTTGCATAAAACAGAATAATTCTGAAATGATAATATATCAGTGGAATAATTGTAGATAACAACCATAGTAGCCCTGAAAGGGCGTTAGGATTATAGCCCGCCCCTACGGGGTGGGTAAGAAATCAACCCTAATTAACAAGCCCTGAAAGGGCGATAGGAAATTTTAAACGGTTTGTTATTTAATCATCTTCCCGTTGCCCTTTCAGGGCGTTGGGGTGGTAGAGGGAACTTAAACCCACCCCGTTGGGGCGGGCTATAATCCTAACGCCCCTATCGGGGCTAATATAAAAAACAAAAATTCCACGATATATTACGTTATTTTTTCTTTGCGGTTTTTTTAACGGTTTTCTTTACAGATTTTTTTCGTGTTGTACGTTTTGTAGTCTTGCCTTTTGCGGCGCGTTCGGCAAGAAGGTCGATGGCTCGGTCAAAAGTCAATTCCTCAATAGTAATATCTTTAGGTAATGTGGCGTTTGTTTCGCCGTCTGTTACGTAACTTCCAAAACGCCCCGAAAGTAATTTAACTTGTTTTCCTGTAACAGGCGAATCGCCAAATGTTTTGAGCGGTTCTGTTTGTTTGGTATTTTCGCGCCGTCCGCGAAATTTTGGTTGCGCTAAGAGTTCCAGTGCCTGATCAAGTTCAATAGACAACGGCGACACACCATTCGGTAATGATCGCGTCTCTTTACCACACACAATATACGGACCGAATTTACCGTCTCTCGCCAGAATATCTTCATTATTTTCAGGATTTTTACCAAGATTTCGCGGCAAACTCAATAATTTAAGTGCTGTTTCAAGATCAATTGTTTCCGGTGTCATCCCCTTGAGTAAGGAAACATTTTGCTTTTCCTCATCATCGGAATTACCGCGCTGAAGATAAGGACCAAAACGACCGCTTTTTACAAAAATTGGTTTACCGGAATCCGGATCAAAACCGAGCGGTTCTTCGGCGCGCTGTGCATTATTGAGGAGTTCTGTTGCTTTTTCGGGGGTTAATTCGTCCGGCGGCAAGTCTTCAGGAAGATTACCGGTTCGTTCCCCTTGTTGCAAAAACGGTCCAAACTTGCCAATTCGTACAACAATTGGTTCGGGATCGTTCGTGTTCTGATGTGTTAAGAAAATTGTGTTGACTTCTCGTGCGTTAATCTCTTCTGTTTTGTGATTGAGTAATGGTTTCAAACCGCTCATGTGCGGATGGGTTTCCTGAAATTCCGTACCAAAATAAAAATCCTTCAGATAACGAAGATGTCCCAATTCACCACGGCTAATTGCATCAAGTTGGTCTTCCATTTGCGCCGTGAAATCATAATTTATTAAATCGGGTAAATGTCTTTCCATCAACTGGCAAACAGCAAACGCCACCCAAGTCGGAACAAGCGCACCGCCTTTTTTGAACACATAATTACGGTTCAAAATTGTTTCGATAATAGATGCATAAGTACTTGGTCTTCCGATTCCTCTGTCGGTCAAAACTTTGGTGAGTGCGGCTTCGGAATACCGTGCCGGTGGCATTGTGGCGTGTGATTTGGGGTCCAGAGCAAGCGTTTGTAATTCATCACCGGAACGAACAGACGGCAACAACACTTCCCGATCCGCAAGTTCCGCATCAGGATCGTCGGAACCTTCAACATAAGCACGAAGATAACCGGAAAATTCTATCGTTTTACCGCTGACAGAAAATTGAGCATCGTCAATTTCAACAATCAACTGTTTACGTTTACCGCGAGCATCGGACATTTGAGACGCCACTGTCCGTTTCCAAATCAAATCGTAAAGCCGGAATTGTTCGTGGGTTAGTTTATCTTTCAGGTTTTCCGGCAACTCAAAAGAACTTCCGGCGGGGCGAATCGCTTCGTGTGCTTCTTGTGCGTTTTTAACATTGGTTTTATAGATTCGCGGCGAAGCCGGCAGATAGTCCTGACCGTATTCATTTAAAACATGATTTCTTGCTGCGCGAATAGCTTCATCGGAAAGATTGGTCGAATCGGTTCGCATGTAGGTAATGTAACCGTTTTCGTAAAGATTTTGGGCAAGACTCATTGTTGTTCTTGCCGTAAAACCAAATTTTCGATTGGCTTCCTGTTGAAGTGTACTGGTTGTAAAGGGAGCGTAAGGTCTTTCCGTATAAGGTTTTTCCTCAACTGATTTAACTTTGGCCGGTAACGGTAAAAGCCGTGCTGCCAGATTTTTCGCTGAACTTTCATCAAGTAATAAACAGCCGTTAGGATTCAGCAATTTACCGGTTGTAGAATCGAAATCCTTACCGGTTGGAATTTTACGTTTACCAACCAGAATCAATCCGGCTTGAAATGATTTTGTTTCATTTTTTACTGCGAAATTTCCCAATAAATCCCAATACATTGCCGAACAAAACGCAATTCGTTCACGTTCTCTTTCGACGATCAGCCGAACCGCCACACTTTGAACACGTCCTGCTGAAAGTTTCGGACGAATTTTGTACCACAATAACGGCGAAACTTCGTAACCATAAAGCCGGTCAATAATCCGGCGTGTTTCCTGAGCTTGAACCAGATCATTGTTAATAGATCGCGGTGATGTCAATGCGTTCTGAATTGCTTTTTTTGTAATTTCGTGGAAGACAAGCCGATGAATTGGAACTTTGGGTTTAAGAGTTTCAACAAGATGCCAACTAATTGCTTCGCCTTCACGGTCTTCATCGGTTGCGAGGTAAACTTCTTTGGCGCCTTTAATGAGGTCGCTTAATTTTTTAATTTGTTTACGTTTTTCGTTAGGTACAATATAAATGGGTTGGAAATTGGCATCGACATTAACTCCGAGCCGTGACCATTTTTCTTTGCGGTATTTTTCCGGTATTTCACTTGCAACACTCGGCAAATCACGAATATGACCAATACTTGCCTCAACAACATATTCATTACCCAAAAAACGACCAATCGTTCTTGCCTTCGCGGGTGATTCGACAATAACAAGTGAAAAACCCTTTCGTGTACTAGTGTTACTAACCATTGTTTATAAGCGGAGTTTAGGATTAAAAATATTCAGCCAACAAGTTTCAGCGGAATATTTTGAAAAATTAAAATAATTTTACAAGTAGGGGAATTTCTAAAAATCGTGTTTTTTACAATTTCATACCTTATTTCATACTTAAAAATATAAGGATTTCTAAATATTTTTTCAGATAAAAGATGTTTTAGTTTGTAGAAATTCTCTAATACTTAACATTAAAATTTAGGAAATAGAAACTCTCTCGGTTCTGTTCCGAAAAATTTTTACAACAAGTTATTACAATGATTGGCAAAATTTGTCAATGGAACTTATCAAAAAATTTCATTTTTTTTTGTAAACTTGTTAAAACAAACAAAACAAACAGAATAGACAAACTTTTTTTGCCCGTTTGGAAGAAACAAAAAAACTTTGCATATTATACATATACATAAATAAAATTCCTAGGAATAATTCACCTGAACAATTGCCCCCAAAATACCGACAATCACCCGAAAATTTTTAACCATTTTAGCAACCAGCCTGTAAACATTAGGAATATTATCAACTTTTTAAAGTTACCGGTTGATTTTTTTCTAAAAAAAAGATATGATTTATTGCGTCGATACGATACAGTAATTTTCGGCTTCATTGAAACAACCGGTAAATCGCATTTCTATATGACTGTTACCGTAATCATTTGCCGAAAATTAATTGTGTTTTCAATAGGAAATTTGGTTCTTGCCTTGTTTTTTGCAACATTATTAAAAAACGATAATTGATATTATGGCTAGAAAAAAAGCAGTTTGGGGGATTGATATTGGTAACTCGTCGTTGAAAGCTCTTCGCTGTCAAGTTGCCGATGAACCAGGAAAAATCGAAGCAACCGCCTTCGATTTTATCGAACATTCAAAAATATTATCACAACCGGGCTCAGAACCGGCAGAAATCCTCGCAGAAACAATTAAAACATTTCTCTCTCGTAATCAGACCAAAGGTGATCGAGTTGCGATTTCTGTTTCCGGTCAGAACACGATTTCCCGTTTTCTCAAATTACCGCCGGTTGATCCTAAAAAAATTCCAGATATTATCAAATACGAAGCAAAACAATGGTTGCCCTTCGATTTGGACGAGGTCATTTGGAGTTTCCAACCAATCGGTATGGCAGGACGAAGTACAACCGCTGTTCCAATTGATTCCGAAGTCGGTATGTTCGCCATGAAACGGGATATCGCTAAAAAAACCTTGTCGCCTTATCTCACAAATGCCATTGATGTTGATTGTATTCAAAGTTCCCCACTGGCAATTTATAATTTCGTAGCATTCGATCAACTCAGTATTCATGATATTGAAGAATTTGACCCGGACAATCCGCCGGATTCACACGTCATTCTTTGCATCGGAACCGACGCAACCGATGTCGTTATTACCAACGGCTTTTCCATCTGGATTCGCAGTATTCCAATCGGCGGCAGTGTGTTCACGAAGGCATTGACCAAAGGATTGAAATTAACCTTTTCAAAAGCAGAATATCTGAAACGTAATGCCGCCGCAGCCCAAGACCCCAAAGCTGTGTTCCAGGCAATGAAACCCGTCTTCAATGATATGTTGAGCGAAGTTCACCGCTCCTTAGAATATTATCAAAGTCTTAACCGAAAAGTTAAATTCAACAAAATCCTCGCCATCGGGAATCCCATTAAAATGCCGGGACTTCGCCAATTTTTGACACAAAATCTCGGTTATGAAGTTGTACGGTTATCGCACTTCAACCGATTGATTGGTTCCGAAATTATTGATGCCCCGCTGTTCAAGGAAAATCTTTATTCATTTGCGGTCAGTTATGGTCTCGTTTTGCAACAATTGGGCGAAGCCTCTTTGACAACAAACCTGATCCCAAAAGAAATAATTACAGACCGAATTATTCGGGAAAAAAAACCTTGGGTCTTGGCAACCGTTTCTGCACTATTACTCGGTTTGGTCGTCCAATTTGCCGGAGCTTCCAGAGCTCTTGAAGGAATCTCCATCGGTGATTACGGCAGAGCAGAAGAACAAGCCAAAGCCGCTCAAGCCTATTCCTCCAAAATGAAATCAGAAACCGCCGAAGCGGTTAGCGTGTTCAAGGAAATTGATACAATCGGACGAAACTTAACCAGCAATGTCGAAGGAAGAATCACTTGGCTTGAACTACTTCGTGCAATCAATAGTGTTTTGCCCATCGAAAAAGAAAAAATTGATGGTCAATCAATCGATGCCCTCGAAAAACAGAATCGAGTATTTATTTCCAATATTGAAGCAATAACTGTTGATGTTCTGGCAGAATGGTTTAAACCGCTCAAAGAAAATAAACGGTATTATCCTGATGACGAAGAAGTTCTGGAAATACTAGCAACCACATCAGGAGGAGAAACTGCAACTTCAGAAACCACAAACGAATCAGACTCCGTCAACAATAGCACGACTTTGGCAAAAAAATTATCTCAGTTGACCGAATCACAACGTCTGGAACTGATTCCGGGTCCAGTCGAGTCAATACCGGAAGGTTCCATCGCGCGGGTTGTACAACTTGTCGGCTATCATTATCATAACGCCAGTGTTGCCGGAACAACAATGGGTAGTGATTATCTGCGGAAAACAGTCCTCCGAAATTTGAAATTCGGAGAAATTATTCTTCCTTCTACCTTAGAAAAGCAGATGAAAAACCCACAAGACCCCCAATCCGCACGAGAAGTTGTTTCAATGCGTGATCTCGGAATTTCTTATCCAACTCTTCTGGATATTCCAAAAATTCAACAAACGGAAATTCTCAATCCGCGTGTTGTTCTGGAAATTTTTAAACAGGAACGTGCCAAAATTTTAGAACATCGGCGCGGTAATTCTTCCGGCGGATTTGGAATGGGACGCGGACGGGAACGAGGACAACAAGATTCGATGGCTCTCGATACAACATTTAATAGACCGTTTGACGCCCCCACCGGAGGAGACACCAGCGGAGGAATTGATTATATCAAACAAATTGCCAAAGAAATGAATGCAAAAGATAAAATCAAACTTCGGCGATTTGATTTTGTTATTCAATTTGCCTGGGTTGAAACTCCGCCAAGTGTTCGTGAGAGAAAACGAGAAGAAGCTCGTTTAGCCGCATTGGCAAAACAAGGTAACCAAACAAGTTCGTCGTCTGCATTGGAAGGGGAAACAACCGAACAACCTCCGGTTCCTATTGAACCTGCAAGCACTCCGGCTGAACCTTCGGTAACTCCAACGGAACCATCTGCAACTCCAGCCGAACCAGAAACCGCTCCGGCAGAATCACCAACAACATCAACCGAATCAACAACAACAGAAACTCCGATTCCTCCAACCTGATATTTTGTAACAATCAGTCCGGTTTTGGAGTTTGCCGGAGGATAGAGAGTAATTGTTTTTACTGTTAGTTTTACTGTTAATTTTACTGTTAATTTCAATCAGTTTGGTCTTTTTTTGTACTTTTATCAACATTCAATATTATGGCTAAAAAAACGGAATTTTCATTGGAATTGGTTAAGAAGTATATCTTTTGGGCTTGTATTCCTATTGGATTGCTTTTTCCTGTTTTTACAACGTATTCGTCGGTTAATAGTATTACCAAAGCGTTCAATGATCGCAAAAATGTGTTGGAAAATACTAAAAAAACTACGGAAGGAATCAGTTCTGACCGGAGTCATCCGAATGAAATCACCATCTCTGATATCCAAAACTGTTGTAAGGATTTGCGGGGTCGGGTAATGCGGGCATGGAGAACACTTGAAAAAGATCAACGTGAACGGAACCTTTGGCCTGAAGATGTTGGCCGCGAATTTAGTGAAGAAGTTACGAAATTGAAATTTTTTGATGAAATGACAATTAATGCCAGAGAAAATTATCTCAATTTTGTAGAAAAATATCTTCCTAATCTCGAAGTTTTTGTTGATCGGCGGCGCGTTCAACAAAAAGATGATCAGGGAAATTGGAAAGAAATGGATGTAACAGCCGCTGTTACGGCTCCTTCTTCGAATATGGGTATGGAATCGGGAATGGACAGCGGCAGAAGGGGAAACAGTGAAATGCCGAATATGAATATCATGGGAACAACCGAAACCGCACTTCCGCAAGGTCCTGACGGAGAAGAAATTTACCGCTACGTTGGAACCGTCGATTGGCCCAATCCTGAAACCCGCGCCGTACCCGCCTCGTGGGTAAGACTGCCAAAATCGAATGAAGTTTGGTTTGCACAAGAAGAACTTTGGGTTTATCACGCCCTTCTTTCCGTGATTAAAGAATCCAACACCGGTGCAACAGGTCCCCATAACGCAGTTGTTAAACGGATCGAAAACTTGTTGATTGGTCAGGCGGCTTCCGCGGCATTGGAGGCTCGATCTTCAAGCCGAATTAGTAATTCAAGCGGTGCAGCGTCAATGGGTTCGGATATGTCTTCGACGTCGTCTATGTCTTCGATGGAAGGCAGTGCCGGAGGACTTACTGTTGCACGAACAGAGGAAGATGTTATTACCATCAAAAAGAATAACCGTTATGTTGACGACAAAGCAAAACCGCTTAAAGCCGATGAAAAATCTCCTTTCGATCAATTCAAACGAATGCCGATTTGTCTCCGTTTAATTGTTGACCAACGACGAATTCCTGAAATTCTTGTAAGTTGTGCCAACTGTTCCATGCCGATAGATGTTTTATGGGTACGAATCAATCCGGCAGCAGCAAAACCCTTTGATTTAAGTGCTTACGATGCATCTATTAACGCTTCCGGCGGCGGCAGTGATATAGGAGGAATGAGTGGAAGGGGAAGTGATATGGGAGATGGCGGCGGTTACAGCGGAACATCAGGAGGAGGACGAAGTACAACCGGCGATGATACGCAAGTTCGTATTGATAGTATCGGCGGTATCTATGGAACAAACGCAATTCCAATCGAAATCCACGGCTGTATCAATATCTTCAATCCGGTCGAACACGGCGGATTACAACAACAAGATGAATTAATTACCGAAACAAATCCCTGACAACCCCAACTACAAATATTAGTTAATACAACCCATATCGTAACTAATACAATAATATTGGTCTATTTTTGTATTTGTATTTGACAAGTAGGACAAACAAAAACATCGTTATTAAATGATAACAAAATAATTTTACGAAAGTTTTTTATGATAGAATATCCTAAACTACCGGTAGAATTTGAACTTGCTCATCCGCATGATTTACTTGCACGATATTTTCTTGTGGACAGGGAACTGATGGCAAGTATGCTGGAACACTACGATAATACAGGACTTGTTCGATTTCTTGATCTTGGGAAGTTACAATGTGAATCTTCAACTACGATAGATTACAATTTGCAGGAAGTTATTGGCGACTTGCGTTATTCCGCAAAATTCAAAAACGGTGATTACTCTAAAGTGTTCCTGTTTTTCGAACATCAATCTAAAAAAATTAGATTATATTCTCTTCATTGCTTACGTAAAATATTGGAATTTTACGAAGAATGGGGCAGTGATCCGCAAAACGCTATCACCGAAAACGGCAAGTTTCCATATCCGCTTGTCGTAATACTTTATCACGGTAATATTTCATGGCATGAATTGTTACAAATAAATGATTTGATTGCAGTACCGCAAGGAGTGGAAGGTAAGGTATTATGGGTTCAGGTCATTATGATTGATTTGTCAAAGATTCGGCGTAAGGAATTACAGGGACATCCGGCATTGATTGCGCTTTTCGATACGTTACAATCGTGTTCGGAAGGAAAGTTACCGGAAAATTTGGGGCGAATTGTCGGACATTTTGACGAAGTCAAAACCGACCCACGAACAAAGGGATGGCTAACTTCAATCGCCCATTACACTTTGGCTACCGCTAAAATCAATAAAGAAGTTATCGTTCAGGAATTTTCAAAAATTTTAGATAAAAAGGAGACCGAAAATATGATTATGTCAACAATGGAAGAACTCTACACTAATGGTAAACTCGAAGGTAGACTCGAAGGTAGACTCGAAGGTAGACTCGAAGGTAGACTTGAAGGTGAACTCGAAGGTGAACTTAAAGGTAGACTTGAAGGTAAACTCGAAGGTAAACTTGAAGGTGAACTTAAAAGAGCGGGTCAGAATGTTCTTCAGTTGCTTAACAAACGTTTCCACAAAGTACCGGAATCAATTTCGTGTACCGTCCGTTCATATACAGATTTAACTGCATTGGATTGGCTTTTTGATCGGGCGTGGGAATGTGAGACTTTGGAAGAATTTGAGCAAGACCTTGTACCTCACTGAAGTAGTACGTGAGTGATTGTTGATACATAATTTTAGATAAATAAGGAGACCGAAAATATGATTATGTCAACAATGGAAGAACTGTACACTAATGGTAAACTTGAAGGTAGACTTGAAGGTAAACTCGAAGGTAGACTTGAAGGTAGACTCGAAGGTAGACTTGAAGGTGAACTCGAAGGTAGACTTGAAGGTAGACTCGAAGGTAGACTTGAAGGTGAACTTAAAAGAGCGGGTCAGGATGTTCTTCAGTTGCTTAACAAACGTTTCCACAAAGTACCGGAGTCAATTTCGTGTACCGTCCGTTCATATACGGATTTAACTGTATTGGATTGGCTTTTTGATCGGGCGTGGGAATGTGAGACTTTGGAAGAATTTGAGCAAGACCTTGTACCTCACTGAAATAATATGTAAGATATTTTTGGGTTGGAGATTAAACTATTAACATGACTGAAAATGCCGATTACGGCTTTGGTCGATGAACCTTTTTTTTATACAAAAAACGACGATGAAACCTAATAAAAAAAAGAAATTAGACATAGGATTATTTTTTACGGAAAATATTGAAAAGATAATTCTGATTTTGGTAATTCCGTTGGCAATTTATATTGCCTATCTCGGAACACAATACGAACCGCTTGCATGGCAACCGGATGCATTGGTTAAGGCAGCCGATAGTGCTAATAATACAATTAAAACAAGTGAGCGAAAGGCTGTTGATGAAGGTGTTTCCATTATAACTTATGATGTGAAAGCGACTTGGATCAAAGCCAAAATCCGTTCGGATTATTATCATACGGAAACGCAATGGTTGCCGTCACTTTTTCCGGAGAAAAATAAGCGTAGTGCAGTATCGGTGTTTCCGGTCAGAGAGTTGAAGGCGCAACCTGGGCTTGGTGCGGTATCAATCAATTCTGCATCACCATTAGCGATTCAGGCTGTAGAAACCGGTAGTTCCACAATGACCAATAGTGCTGCAACTAATACTCGTATTGGAGAACGTTGGGCAATTGTAACAGGTTTGATTCCGATTAGAGAACAGCTTAATCTTTATGTTGATAAATTTTCGTCTAGTGTTTTACCGGATGCTTTGCGTGATATGCCGACATATATTCTTTACGATGTTGAACGTGCGGAAATTGTACCGGGGGAAAATTTAGACAATCTAAAATGGCAGCGTTTGGATTTTCTTACGGAATTTTTGAAAAAGCGATCTTTGTGGAGTGGTAATGCGGTTGATCCTGTTGATCCAATATTTTTTGCTCCGCAGGTTCCCGGGAAATTTCCGATGGCTTATCCTCTTCCGCCGGTTACGAAAAAATTCAATGAAGAAGTGGCGCGTCCGCCGTTTATTCCGATGCTTACGGATTCGCAGATGGAAGAATTAAAACAAAGTGAGAAGATTAATGAACGAATACGTAAAGAGATGTTTGATATTAAACCGGAAGACATTTTGGATAATCCTTTTGGCGGTTCCGAAAGCCGAATAGGTAGTGGTTCCGGCGGCATGGACAGGAATATGACGCAAGGGCGGAACCGCCGAACACGGCAAAGTACAACAGAACCGGAAGAGGAAGAAATCAAACCGGTTCAGGTTGATAATTATCTTTTCCGATTTTTGGATTTCAAAGTGGAACCTGGAAAGACTTATCGTTACCGTGTCCGGCTTTATTTGGCGAATCCTAATTACAAGTTGGCTCCTAATTATTTGGAAGACGAAACCTTGTCAAAGGAACCATATCTTATTACGGAATTTAGTGCGCCGTCCAATGAGGTATCGATTCCTTTGGAATCCCGTGTGCTTACAACCAATGTTTTTGCTGCTGACCCGAAACAACCGTGGACAGAACCGGCAACAAGTATTATGGCGGTTCATTTTGATTTGATGGACGGTTCTGAATGGTATGTTGAAAGGGAACGAGTCTATCGCGGTTCGACGATTAACTATAAAAATCAGGAAGTAACCAATCCGTTGTTGGAAAAACAAACGAGTATTTCCGATATGGAAAGTAGTTCTCCGCCGACACGATCAGCACCGCGTAGAACGACACCATCTTCGTCAAAACCCTCAACAGCCAATACCAAAAATACCGAAAATAAGACTCTCAAAAGACTTAATATTGTTTCTGAAGTTTGTGTTCTTGACATGAAGGGCGGCGAATCTCTGTACAAAATTCCGACTGCGGCTCAGAAAGCACCTGATTTGAGATCGCCCGGCAAGGTTATGGTGTTGGAGCCGAGTGGTAATATACTTATTCGTGCTGTTAATTCCGATTTGCTTGAAGTGGAATCTATTAAGAATCCATCCGGTGTTAATGATTCAGGCATGCGTGGTATGGGTTATATGGGGAGCAATACAGATATTTAGTATAACAAATCTGAACAATACCACAGATCACATAGATTTTCATAGTTTTTTGTCCGCAGATTATAGCGGTTTTCAGAATTGATTTTTTGAGAATACGAAATTTACAAAAAGACAAGATACATGAAAGAGTTGAAACAAAAATTTTCATTTATTTTGTTTGTTTCGTATTCTCAAAAAAAATTTTACTGAAATATTATTAAAAAATTAAAACGAGGCGGGAGTTCTATCCTGACAACAATTGATTGAATTACTTGAAATTTTGATTATTTCTATTGTTCAGGGGATTGGCGAATTTTTGCCGATTAGTTCTTCGGGACATCTGGCGGTTACCGAACACCTGTTCAAACGGTTTGGGCAACCGTTGACCGGAAGTGAAGCGGATTTTATCAAACTGGAAATTCTGTTACATTTTGGAACATTGATTGCTGTTTTGATTGTATTCCGGCGTCGTATTGTTGATTTATTTGGAAAAGACATTCGTTTGATTCCACTTTTGGTTGTTGGTACACTTCCGGCGGTTGTTGTTGGTCTTTTGGTAAAAAAGTTTGCTCCTTGGATTGAAACGAATTTGTACATTATTTCAATCTGTTTTGCTGTAACGGGATTTCTTTTAATTCGGTCTCGAAATACGGACGGCGAAAAAACTTGTTCGACAATGACTTGGTTTGATGCGTTGGTGATTGGCATGGTGCAGGCGGTTGCAATTTTACCAGGTCTTTCACGTTCCGGTTCAACTATTGTTGCCGGTCTTTTCTGCAAATTGCGGCGTGATGAAGCGGCGACTTTTTCGTTCCTTCTTGCGATTCCGGTAATTGGCGGCGGCGGTATTCTCGAACTCAGGGGACTGCTCAAACCAAACACCGAACCCAATTCACTTGACGTACATTTATTATTGATTGGAATGTTGGTAAGTTGTTTTGTGGGTATTGCTGCACTGATTTGGCTGCTTGATTGGTTAAAGAAGGGTCAACTTTGGTGTTTTGCGGTTTGGCTTTTTATGATGTGTCCATTGACATTGGTACTGGCGTCTTTTCCGTTGCCAGAAAAACGAGAATTATACCCTGTTCCGTCCCTTGAACACAATATCCAATCACTGGAAAGTCAATTACCAACACAAAAATCGCAATCTATTCCGCAAACGGAAAACAATACCAATAATACCGAAACACAACAAGTTGATTCATTGACAATTGCTATTGAAAACACAGAGGAATCTGGGCGTGAAAATATGCGTACGGAAGACGCACAATCGGAATACGAAAAAATTCTTGCAGAAGAAGAGGCACAAGAACGAGCTATGATTTCCGAAGAGCAAAAACGAATTCCATTAGTTGATGAACCGGACAAATTAATTCTGTTAGATCCGCAAGATCGGATTTGGATTACACCGGATGGTCAAAGTGTGGTGATTCTTGGTCGGATTGTATTACGAGAGGGATTTTTGGAACTTTTAGCGTGTCGGATTGGAACTAAGGAGCACGAATCAATTATTTCTGTTCGGGTTAAACCGTTTTTGATTCATGCGGCTCTTCTTATGGTGGGAGCGGAGCCGGGCAAACCGGTTCAGCAAACACCGCAATTTGTACCGCCGAGTGGTGATGAAATTGAAATTATTGTCCGTTGGAATGATCAAGAGGGTTACCGAAAAGAAGTTTTTGCTCAGGATTGGGTTTGGGATGCTGGAAACAGTAAAGAAGATTCCCCAAAGGCAATGTCAACACATTGGGTTTTTACCGGAAGTGTACAATATAAAGACGAATCGGGAATGAATCATTATATTGCGGACGAGAGTGGTGAATTATTTGGTCTTTCTAATTTTGTTGGTGCGATTCTTGATGTTCCGATCAAGAGCAGTGCCGACAATTCGGAATTGCTTTTTGCGTGTTTTACGGAACGTATTCCCGAACGCGGTACGCCGTTAACGCTTATTTTAACGCCGGTAAAAAATAAAAAACGTGAATAATTAAATATTACACAAAATAGACAGTTACACGAGGAATTCTAGGGACAATATTGGAAAAACTTTTCTGTTCCTAATATTTCTAATGCTCCTTCAAATTTCCCTAAAATAGTACAAACGATGAAATTTTCAGAGTTAAAATTGCAAGGTGTGTATGAAATTGATCTTGAGTCGCATCATGATGAACGTGGTTGGTTTACGCGGTTGTTTTGTGTGAATGAGTTGAAGGCAATCGGTCTTACAAAACCAATTGTCAACATTAATTATTCCTACACACAACAAAAAGGAACAATACGCGGATTACATTTTCAATATCCGCCTGATTGTGAGATCAAAATTGTGAAATGTATTTGCGGAGTGATTTGTGATTGTATTGTTGACATTAGAAAAGGTTCACCGACATTCCTCCAATACGACATGGTAGAATTGAGTTCTGAAAACAATAAAATGATTTATATTCCCGAAGGTTTTGCTCATGGATTTCAAACATTGACCGATAACGCAGAACTCCTCTATTTTGTAACAGCGTTTTACTCGCCGAAAAACGAAGACGGTTTACGTTTCGACGATGCCCAATTGAATATTAACTGGCAGCTCAAAGCAACAATTGTTTCGGAACGTGACAGAAATCATCCTTTACTTGCAGAAAAAAAAGATTGGGAAGGAATTATATGTAACAATTTATTTTAAACACGGAATACACGAAA
>JAITIZ010000406.1 GCA_031279215.1 Planctomycetaceae bacterium | reverse complement strand
ACAGGCTAATACATGATAACCTCACTCTGGTTATAAGCTAAAACAAACTTCTTGACGATACCCTGAAAGGGCGAAAGCCTAACGATGATAATCATTTTCAAAACCAAAATAACACTACTCTTGCTGATTGCCCTTTCAGGGCGAGTTTAGTTTAAAACGAAAACCGAAATTTAAAGTGTAATGAGTATAAATAAATCGGAATTGGTAACATTACAGAATAGTTACAAAATTTTTTATGTACATTACAAAATTACCGGTATGTCTAAAACTGTTCTTTGGTAAAATCGAATAACAATTTTATTCACGGTACAGACGGTACAGGATCAGGAACAATATTGTTTCGATTTCTTCTGTTGTTGTTATTGTTATTTTTTTGTTGCAGGAAAGGCAACGGGACAAAATCACGTTCAAGAATCATCCATTCAGTTAAATCTTGTTTGAGTTGTGTTTCAATTTCAGCGTATTGGGGATTACCGGCAAGATTATTTAATTCATTGGGATCGTTTTGTAAATCGTAGAGTTCGAATATATTGCGGCTTTCTCCGGTAAAATAAGGAACAAGCGTTTCCGGGACTTTTCCATTTCGCACCGCTTCCTGAACTTCCTGCCAAAACGGTTGACCAGAAAAATCCACCGGATAATAAGGAATTTGCCAAATCGCGTTATAAATCAATTTGTAACGCTGACCAATAATTGTTCGCCCCAAATCAAAAGCAGCAGAATGATTAGGCAAACCGCTGCCATGAGGTCCGCGTTCCGAAAAAACATATTTTCGTACCGGTGCATCTTTTGTTCCTTGCAAAACCGGAAGAAAACTTTGTCCTGTCCAATCTTGCGGCGGTGTTATTCCGGCGATATTCAATAAAGTCGGACCAATATCTTCCGCTGAAATCAAAACATCACTACTGGTTCCTGATGCAATTTTTCCTGTCCAACCCGCAATAAACGGAACATTAATTCCAAACTCATACAATGTTCCTTTACCGCGTAATGTTGCTCCGCCGTTATCACCCAGAAAAATTATTAACGTGTTTTCTTTGAGAGAACGTTGTTCCAATTCCGCAACAACTTTGCCAAAATCGTGGTCAAACCGATTAATTTCATTATAGTAAGCGGCGATGTCTTTACGAAGTTCCGGCGTATCAGGAAACCATGAAGGTAAAACGATTTTTTTAGGATCAAGCGGATTCGGAATATTTTGATTCGTGTAAGGACGATGCGGATCACTGAAACAGAGTTGAAGATAAAACGGTTTGCCTTGTGGAACACTATCAAGAAATTCCGCAAGTTGCATGAGTGAGTTTCCTGATTTAGCGTAATCAAACCGATCTGCAAAACGATGATATTCAAGTTTTCCTTCTTTATTTCGTACCGGATCACCTTTTCCGCCGTTCCCTTCCATGTGATAAGTTCTGCCGGCAAGTCCAGTAAAATAACCGCTTTCACGAAGATATTCAGGAAACGTTTTGACATTTGCCGGAAACGCCGCCGAAAAACGCGACATCCCTATACCTACCGGTGAACGGGACGCAAAAATCCCCGCACGAGACGGAACACATTGAGGCGAACTCACATAAGCACGTCGAAACAAAATTCCTTCCGAAGCGAATTTATCTAAATTCGGTGTTATCGCATTGGGATCACCGTAAGCACCAACAAACGGCGCACTATGATCGTCAGAAAGTACAACCAGAAAATTCGGTAACGTTTTATCTAACGGACGCTCAGCCGTAATAGACTCTGCCGCAACAGAAAATGAGGTTAATAAAATGAATACAACTAATGTTTTGATAATGTAATTTTTCATAACATAATCCTTTCGATTTGTGTTTAGAGTTATCCTTTTTGCAATTGTAAAAAAGATTGTAATATTGGTGAAAATTTTTTAACGTTTGGATTTATTCTGTGTATTATCCGGGCGTTCTACTGTGAAATTAAAAGTTTTTTCACCGCCGCGTTTGACTTCAAATTTCAAATCGGTGGAATTGGGATTGGTATATTTCGAAGCAACCCGTACAGTTGTTTTCGTATCAAATGCTTCACCGTCACCTTTTTGCGATATTGGTATTTCTTCCAACAAGGCAGTACCGGAAAGCCAGATTTTGTAAGTTCCCGCCGACACGCCTTTACTATCGTTGTTTATACCAATCGTATAATGACCGTTTTGATCTAATCGTCCGCTAAACGATTCCTTCGGCGACTCAAAAACCACCGACCCCCAACCAACCGGTTCACCATCCGTAAAAGTAATGTTACCGGAAATCTTAATTTTATCCGAACAACCGCAAATTGCCATAAGAAATGTTATAAAAACTAACAAAATTATTTTTTTCATTATTATACTCATCACACATTAAAATTCAGTTTTTATTTTTAGTACACAAAAATAAGGTCAAGAAACTTTTAATTATTTTCAAGTCGAGAAATTGCACGATAAACCCTATTTTCGTATTGAATTATCGAACAAATTCTCGAATCAGTATTAGCGTAGGGCAACGCCCTATGATTGGTTTTCCCCTTGAAAATAAAGCCCTGAACGCTGTAATCATTACCCAATTCTATTGTTGTCGCCCTTACAGGGCTTTGGTGTTTTATCTTTGTGTTATGTAGGGCGTTGCCCTACGCTAATGCCGGTTACCCATTCAGGGTGATTTTAATAAACATCTATTTTGAAACGAAAATATGATTTTTGATTTGTGATACACTTAAAATGAAACAGCTTCGCCGTCGTTGACATGTCCGAGTTGATGAATAATCGCCCATGAAGTTGAAGAAGTAAACGTATGAACGGAACCATCACCGAGTAAGAAATTGGCAGTTCCTCCCGGATGAATCCCGCCGAACACAGCGTGAGCTGTATTCGCATTCGTACCTGATGTAATTTCTGTTGCTGGAATATCTTTTGAACTTTGTTTAATACAGGCTTGTGTTCGGGCGATGGCACGTCCTGTATTCATCGCGGCATGAGTAACATTTGTATTGATCACTCCGCCATCCCACTGTGCATCAGAACCGGAGATTCCTTCTTTGTCAATCAAATCCAATGGAATAAATTTTTCACCAATAATTAATTGATTACTTGTACCATCCCGCCACCATGTCATACTATCTCGTGATTCCCATGAAGTGATGAATTTTCTATCGTCGTTATCATATCCCCAAAAAGTGTCGGTAGGCGATTCACCTGCTTTCCATGTCAAGCGGGCAACACGAAAAGGACTACGGTTTCTATCAAGATACCAAGCGGGATGAGATGTAGTACCGATTTTTTTGCCAAATCGGGAATTTTGAGTGAACCAATTATTATCTACTGTACTGCTTGCACTATCAGGAATATGGACAAAAGCAATGGCATAATCTCCACGCGGTCCCATATTTTGTGCGGCACCAGTAGTAAGAAAGGTTCCTGGTTTCCGCCGTGTTGGGCATCGATAAAGTGGAACAGAAGCAAATCCCTTTCTCAATTCGTCTGATACAACAGCGTTACCAAACCATGTAGCCGTACTGGTTGTGGACTGACCATCGCAAAC
>JAITIZ010000368.1 GCA_031279215.1 Planctomycetaceae bacterium | reverse complement strand
AGCGATTTCAGAAAAATCGAATATTGGCGCGGCAAAGATTACGATGACAAAGTCAAAGGACTCTACGGCGGTGCGCCAAAAGATTGGAAACCTGCGCCGAAAGAAATAATTGATCAACTCTTACCGGAAGATTATTTAACTTGTCTAGCCGAAGACGATCAAGGCGTAATTTGGATCGGAACAAGACAAAGCGGTTTTAAAATCGCCGACCCTAAAACGGGCAAACAAGCATTCGGTGATCTGAAACGAATGGGATTACCCGATAATTTCATAACGAAAATTCTGATGTTTAGCGAAGGCGATTATTGGGTCGGATTTTACGGCGGCGGAATAGTCAAGCCGATCAAACCGTATAAATTAGTTGATCGAAAACCGCTAAAAACTAGATTCAACAAAAGCGAAATATTTTCCGTTGCGCAAAATAATTTCCCAAAATTACCGTCACTGATAAAACCGCCTACAGCGGAAACATTGCGTAAAATATTTTATGAACTCAAAATAGTAAAATCAGTAAATACAAAAATTATTGCGTTAAATGATGATTGGCGAACACGAGGCGATTATATTGATCGATACGGCAGACATTCTGCTGTACTTTGTGCAATGGCAGGCGGAGGGTTCAATTTTTATAGCGGTTATCATCTTATTGAAGCAGAGTTTATCGGTTGGATAGGACGAAACTACAAAGAAAAAAGAGATTCGTTACGAAATTGGGTACACTGGCTTGAATCTAACGACACGCGTGTTTTACAATGTCTCGATTTAGGCGGACGCAGACAATCCGAGTGGGATGATCATAAAGAAGCCTATCCGATAACACTGGACGGTCCCCATATCTACGTAACTTGTAAAATTCCCAAAGGAAAGTATCTTATGTCGCTTTACTTTTTCAACAAAGATGGTCATAACGGAGCGAACAGATATCGCGATTATCTTGTTACGGTAAAGACAATGATGTTGCCGTCTGATCTATTTCAAAAACTCGATAAGAACGGCGAAAATGCAGAAGAAATATTTTTGAAAAGTAAAAACGGAGCCCAAAACCGTGTCAATGAATTTTGGGGCGGCGTTTGGAAACGATTCTATGTCGAAGTTGGTAATAATGAGTTTGTTACGTTGAAAGTTGATGCAAATTATTCATTCAATACAATCATCAGTGCCGTTATGTTTGATTATGTCGGTGAGTTGAAATCAATGAACCCGAGCGTTCCACTGGAACCGCGGAAACAGACGCAATGGGCAACAGTGTTGAATAATCCAACCAATGAATATTGGTGGTGGACAATCAACGTAATGGATACGCTGCTGTATCGGCGTGATAACAATCCGGTTCGTTTTTACGGCTATTCACGCAAGGATATTCTGACATCGGTTCGGTCAACGATCCGCTTATACAACGGCGTCCCCAATGATCCGCCGGAATTAGACGCTAAAGACAAAGAATTGATTCGCTCGGATGTAGGAAAAATCCTTCGGGCAACAGCGTTACATAAATACGCCGATATGGTAGATTTCACGGAGGAGAAATACGAGTATTACCGATGGCTTGACCGAAACCGGCTAGGTAGAAAAGACGCCCGAACAAGCGATTGGGATTGGAAGAAATTCAGAATATTTTCAAAAGAAAATATTAATAAACAAACATGGTAATTTTGAAAGGAAATTAATATGAAAATTGAGATGAAAAAGAATTTTTTGTTCTGTTTAATTGCTGTAGTTGCCTTTGGGGGCAATAACCTACAGTTGTTCGCAGGAACGGAAGAGAAATTTATACCTGGCGAAAGTAGTCAATACATATTGACCGTTTCTAAGGGTGATCCGGCATCTGATCCAAATATGCCGGTGGTGTATAACAAAAAACCGAAAAATGATGTAACAGTATCATTCAAGGTGTCGATAGAGAAAACAGTAGGAACGAGGAGAGAAGACATTTCTGGAAATGTCCTGAATGCTAAATATTCTGTGACTATTAGTGGTAACGAATCGGTGTTCGTATCGTGCAACCCGTTGTATGGTAATTTTACGTCATCCTTAACTGAGTACAGCAAACCGACAGGGGAGTTTTATAAAAAAGTAACCCCTGTCATTCGTTCACGAAAATACGGGGATAAAACCGTAACGCTTAATGTTAATGTTAAGATGAAAGACAACACTGAACTTACAGCATCAGAAACTATTGAATTCCATGTGTTTGCGGTGGGAATTACCATCTATGCCAAAGTCGGCAATATTTTAACTCCTCCCAATTCCAAGGACAATTTTTATTATGCACAAGTAAATCAATCGAAGGGGACAAGTTCCTCTTCTGGGGGAGGTTCGACAGGTCATGCTTATTTCAAAATCAGTGCCGATAAAGATATAATACTTACAGAACTGTCCGAATATGTCAATAAACAAGGCGGATATTTTCCCAAATTGGGCAAATTGAGTCTTGTACATCAAATTAATATATGGATATCTTCCGAATCATCAGACTCACCAACGACGGACGGGGAATTAAAAATTCCAGATAATACAGCAGGAGGAACGAATAAAGAGTTTGGTCTTACAATTCCCCAGATGAACGCCGCTTTGAGAAAGATATACGACCTGCACACAAGTCCATCAGAATATGTACTCCATTCCAATAATTGCGTTGATGTCTGCATTAAAGTAGCAGAAGCAGCAGGGTTGAATTTGGGGAAATGTCAATATAATGTAAAGTTGGTGAATGCCAACGGAAATGAGGAACGCATGGGAATAATGGCATTGCCGGACGAATTGGAAAAGAAACTAAAGTGAACTTCTAAAAAACTCGTTTTTCCAAAATCTTGTCCTTGAAAAAATGATGTCTTACAAGTATTTTGTGAATAAAAAAACGGTTTTTTAGAAGTTCCCTAAAATAAAAGATTAACACATTGAATCACGAAAGGATATATTATTATGAAAAAAATTGAATTGATCATTGTTTTACTGTTTTTTATATTTTTATCACTTGCTTTATTTTCAGGAAGAACTAAGCCGGAAACGGAATTTCCGCAACTGTCCGCAGAGGTTAACTATGCCGAAGTAGAAAAACGAATCGAATGGACAAAAGACTTTATTCAAAAAGAGAACAGTTTTCATAAATGGGCCGAGCATCCTGCTTTACGGAAACTCAACGATGTGCCAAATTATGAGACGAATCTTTATTTTTATTACAAAAAATTTGAAAACAAAACATATCGATTGAATACGATTATGATTTATAAACAATCTCCAAAACGTAATCAGGATATCACCGTTGGATTTTATAACGACAGAACTCTGAGTTCTTATAGCGAATTTTTTCAGGGGCATAATTTACAAATCTACATCGCAGAGAACAGTAAGCCAAGTAACATTTCTTTTATCAATCTTGCCGGAGAGCGAAAAATTAAATTTGATGAGAATGGAAAAGTCTTAACCGATTCATACCAAAAACACACACAACAAAATATTCGAAAATATTTGGGAAACAAACAACAAATGGAAGCGGAAATCCGCGATAGTATTGCAGCGGGTTACACGGATATTCAAAAGAAACAACCGCTGGAATGGCAGCTCAAACTGCCGGCAAAGATCAAAGATATGGGAGTCAGGAACCGCCTGTTAAAAATCGGAGAATATCACCGGGCGATCATTGCCGGCAATTCACGTCCTCTTGTGGAAAATCCGGTATTTGACGTTGATGCTGAAACCTTTCGCGTAAATAACGGATATATCCCATTAACCGTCCAAGTTTCTTACTCCGGTCAAAAGGTTGCTTTTGTTGGTGTCGAGGTCTTTCGGGATAGCGGTTATTTCATGGTATTTGACGAATATGCCCGTTTGCAAAAATATGTCGAAGGTGAAATCGAATTCAATAAAAAACTGACTGGATATAAAGCGGCAAAAGCGGCAAAGTTGTTTCTGCGTGATTTTGGTTATGAAAAAAACAGAAAAGCAAGCGGTATCGAAATAACATTCCATCCGACAGGCTGCCCTGCAAGTTACAAGACGATTGTCAAAGGGAATCTTTTTGGCCGTCAGGCAGAATGGAACGATCAAGGCGAGGTCATTTTCGACGAAGATTATGATATACCAAAATTGCAAAAGGATACACCATAATGAAAAATAAGGTTAGTTAAAAATAAACTTGAAACCTTTGATAAATTTTACGAAAAATTTTTTAAACACGAAACACACGAAATGCACGAAAAGGGATTGTATATGATTTTCGTGTTTTTCGTGTTTAAAAATTATAAACATTTGAAAAACAAAAATTCCACCGATATATTACAAAAATTCTATCTTCGGAAATTCCGATGATACCAAAATAGGTAAAATAAATCTCGGCAAAAAAAATAAACAGACAGGCGGAACATCACAACACTGACAGGCGTGTCAGACGAAATGAAGAGTGACGTTTATTAATCAAAAATCACAAACTGCATGAAAAATAATGTTTGCCCACGCATGTATTTCGCCGTACTGTTTTGTTAAT
>JAITIZ010000359.1 GCA_031279215.1 Planctomycetaceae bacterium | reverse complement strand
CATAAACCTAGAAAATATAAAGACTTACGAAACAAGCAGTTTTCCAATTTGCACAAAAAATTCGCAATGACCACTGAAAAAAACGTCATTAAGACAAAACGTTGCCTACCTCTTAAATCTGGATCATTACAAATTTTGTAATTTATCAGTGGAATTTTTGTTTTTCGCTCTTAACCCCGCTAGGGGTGTGAAATGCATAACCGGCGGTCAAGCGAAGCACAACCGCCGGATCAGGAACTCCTCCATTTTCCAAAAGCCCTGCAAGGGCGAGATAATAGTTGATAGTTGAGAGTGGAGAGTGTCGCAAGCGGAATTATTGTCGTTTGGTAGTAATCCGCTTGCGACACTCTCCACTATCAACTCTCAATAATTTCGTCCCTGCGGGACTAAGAAAACATAATAAATTAAGGAAATTCCACGAAAATAGGACACAAAAAATTATTCCACTGATAGATTACAAAAAATTCGTCTTGACGGTTTGGGGATGAATTTCTATGATTCACTGAATTTTAATTGGGATTAGACTCCATGTCCTAATTATTCACAACATTTACACGAATCAGATAATCTTTAATTGTAATTTATGTAGGCGATGATTGATGAAACAATTTGTATTGATATTTATTGATATTACTTGGTTTAATCATCACGGACACAAACCATAACCATTAGAACAGAGATTTTTAAGAGGAAAAATAATGCGAAAAAACTGTTTATTTTTTGTTTGGTTGCCCTTTTTTTTGTTCATTCTATTATTGAGTGAGTGGGTTGAGGCGCAAAAAGAGTCATTGCCGGTAACTCTCGAAATACCAAAACTTGTCGCCGAAGTTAATGGCGATAAGATTATGAAAACCGATCTTGCCGGTGAATGTCTTCGTTTGTACGGTATGGAGGAATTGAAAGATTTGATCAAAAAATTCCTGATCCAATTGGAATGTTCACGGCGGAATATTACGGTTACGCAGCAGGAAATTAACAACGAAGTAGAACGAATGGCAAAAACATTCAAGTTTTCCACGCAAGAATGGCTCGATCTGCTGGAAAAAGAACGGGGAATGACTTCGGAAATGTACATGGAAGATATTATCCGACCAATACTCGCAATCGGTAAACTGGCAGGTTCCCGAATGAATATCACCGAAACGGAAATTCAACACGAAATGAACGCCCGATTCGGAGAAGCTGTTCAAGTACGTCAGATCGTACTCGGTTCACGTAAAGATGCCGAAAAAGTTTGGAACGATCTCAACGCCAATCCCGAATCCTTTCCCTCTATTGCCAAAAATCGTTCGCTCGATCCGGCAAGTCAACCTTACGGCGGACTAATTCACCCAATTCGACGAGGAACTGTTAATTCCGAAATTGAAAAAGTTGTCTTTAATTTGAAATCAGGAGAAATTTCACCAATTATCGAATGGCCCGCCGGACAATTTTTGATTTTTCGCTGCGAACAACATTTACAACCGCAAAATGTTGATCAGGAAAAAGTTCGGGAACAATTGATTACAAAAATCCGTGATGTGAAAACACGATCAGCTGCCGAAGATGTGTTTCGGGAACTTCAAAACCGTGCGCAAGTTGATATTATTTTCGGTAATCCGGCGCGAATGGCGCAAGTTCCCAGTGTTGCGGCAATTGTGAACGGACAGAATATTGATCAAACATATCTTTCGGATATTTGTTTAAAACGGTACGGTAAATCTGTTTTGAGTGATATGATTAGCAAACTGATTGTTGAACAAGCTTGCCGGAAACAAAACATTGTGATTCTTGATGCAGATATTGACCGTGAGATTCGTGAAATGGCAATTAAATATCTTCCGTTACGCCAGGATGGTTCGCCGAATATTGAATTGTGGATGAAGATGAAAACAGAAGAAAGCCGAATGCCGCCGGAAGTTTATCGTACCAATACTGTTTGGCCCGTTCTTGCACTTAAACGGCTTTCGCGGTCTTTGGTTCAAGTTACCGAAGAAGATATTCAGCGCGGTTTTGAATCGAATTTTGGTAAAAAGGTTCGTTGTCTGGCAATTGTGTTTGATTTGAAAGACCAACGCCGCGCCCAGGAAGTATGGGAAATGGCAAACCGTAACAAAACTCCTGAAAATTTTGCTCTTTTAGCCGAAAAATATTCAATGGACCCGGAAAGTCGAATCGCACGCGGAGTGATTCCGCCGATTAGCCGTTACAGCGGACAACCAACTCTTGAAAATGAAGCGTTTGGGTTGTTACCGAATGAGTTATCGCAAATTATTCAGGTTGACGAAAACTGGGTTATTCTCTATTGTCTTGGGCATGAGGAACCGGCAATTACGAATATTAACGATGTAAAAGCCGATCTTGTTGCGGATATTTTTGAAAAGAAACAAAATATTGCGGTTGCGAAATATTATGAGAATTTGTTACATCACGCCGCTATCGACAATTACCTGACCGGCGAATCGAGAAATCCCGAAATCGAAAAAGCAATGCGCGCAGCAGAAACAACAAAATAAACAACCGGAATACATACAAAATAAATTCCGTAATATCTTCCGGCAGAATTTTTGTTTCTTAATCTTAACCCTCAATTGAAAGGTAGAATTATGCAACGGCGTGATATTTTGAAACTTGGTTTGGCAAGCGGATTGGGCGGTCTTTCTTCTTTTTCTTCCAATGTTTTCGGAGAAGAAAAGCAATTGTTCAAGGGTGCCGGTTATAATCAACTTCCACAATGGCGAGGTTTTAATTTGTTAGAGAAATTCAACGGACGGAACAATCGTTTTGTTGAAGATGATTTTCGTTGGATTAGCGATTTTGGTTTTAATTTTGTTCGGTTGCCGATGGATTACCGGATGTGGATCAAGGATAACGATTGGCGAAAAATTGACGAAAAAGTTCTTGATGAAATTGATGAAGCGGTTAAATTCGGCGAAAAATATGGTATTCATGTTAATATTAATTTTCATCGTGCGCCTGGTTACACCGTGGCGCAACCGCCGGAACCCAAAAGTGTTTGGACGGATTCGGAGGCGTTGGAAGTTTGTTTATTGCATTGGCGGACATTTGCTAAACGTTACAAAGGTCTTTCAAATGATTTGGTCAGCTTCAATCTTTTCAATGAACCCGACAGAATTGAACCGATTCTTGAGCAATGTGTTGCGGTTCATAAAGCGATTATCAAGGGAATTCGTGACGAGGATTCAAACCGGTTGATTATTTGTGACGGTTACGAATGGGGCAATAAACCATTTACCGATCTTATTGATCAAAAAGTTGCGCAAGCGACGCGCGGTTATGTTCCCATGGAAATTTCTCATTACAAAGCGAGTTGGATGTGGAACCAAGGAAATTATCCGGTTCCTCCGGTGTGGCCGATTATTTCGGGCAATGGTTTACTCTTATCGGATTCCAAACGTGAAATTAAAGAGGAATTTCGTGGAGGGTTGGAGATTTCGGGACTGTTTCCGAACAAAACAAAACTCCGGCTGAATGTTGGTACGGTTTCAAGTACCACATCGTTGGTTGTTCTTGCCGACGGCAAAACAATTTTCGAACATCAATTCAAACCGGGTGCCGGTGAAGGGGAATGGAAAACGGTTGTGTTCAAAAAGGAATGGAATGTTTATCAAAACATTTTTGACCGCGATTACGAAACAGTAATTCCGGCGGGAACACAAAAGTTGGAACTTCGTGTTACTCAAGGCGATTGGTTAACACTAACACAACTTGCCGTTTGGAGCGAAAACATGAAAAAAGAAACCATTGTCAATTTATCACCGGGTTGGCAGCAACCGCCGTCAAAATTTCAATATCGGGAATCAGAACAGAATGCGGAATTACTTGGCGGTGATGTTAAGGACAAAACATGGTTACGAAACCGCTTGGAACCTTGGAAAAAGTTACAAGAACAAGGTTGCGGTGTGATTGTTGGTGAATTTGGAGCTCATTCGCCATGTCCGCATGATGTTGTGTTGCGTTGGCTTGCGGATTGTCTGGAAAATTGGCGTGAAGCCGGTTGGGGTTATGCCTTGTGGAACTTTCGCGGCAGTTTTGGCGTCATGGACAGCGGACGAACCGATGTCAATTACGAAAATTTTTACGGACATCAACTTGATCGCAAAATGCTAAAATTGTTACAAGGAAATTCCTAAGTGGGAAGTTGATAGCGGAGAGTGCCGCAAAGCGGAATTATTGCCGTTTGAAATTACGTTATTTTGTAATATATCAGTGGAATAATTGTAGATAACAACCATAGTAGCCCTGAAAGGGCGTTAGTATTATAGCCACCCCTACGGGGTGGGTAAGAAATCAACCCTAATTAACAAGCCCTGAAAGGGCGATAGGAAATTTTAAACGGTTTGTTATTTACTCATCTTCCCGTTGCCCTTTCAGGGCGTTGGGGTGGGAGGGGGAACTTAAACCCACCCCGTTGGGGCGGGCTATAATCCTAACGCCCCTATCGGGGCTAATATAAAAAACAAAAATTCCACTGATAGATTACGAAAAATTAAATTGATGACAGCAAGAAGTCTGTATCAACTCTCAACCACGCTCCCAAACTAGTCATCAAGCGGATAAATTTTAATAGCGGCACTGCGTCCTAATGTGATTGGGTCATCTCCAATGGGAATGGTGTCATCCGATGTTGGCTCTTTACTAAAAATAGTCCGCGACGGCAACGC
>JAITIZ010000357.1 GCA_031279215.1 Planctomycetaceae bacterium | reverse complement strand
CCCCCCCCCCCTGGTTTGCCCAGTTTAACATTGGGGTTTTTGCCAAAAAATTCCCCAAAAACACAACGAAACATCTCATGAAATTTTCCATTGTCTTGCTCCTTATTTTATAAGGTATTACTAAAATAATTGCGATTCGCCCACCGCAAACAAATGGTAAAAAAATGACGCATCGCAAACGATTAGTTTCATAATTTACACCAAACCCAATCAATTGTCAAGCGGGAAATTTTCTTTTTTGACAGATTTTCGAGAATATCAGATTATTTGTATCAATTCAGTTCTTCTAATTTTTTGACCGTACACTATATATTCGGTTATAATCAGAAAATTCTGTAATGATTACAGAACGCTACAGTATAGGTACAAATAATTACCTAAAATTACTTAAAATCGTTCTTTTTTATTTAGGGTTTCAATTATTTTTTCAAGTTGGGGACGTGTAATACAAACTTGTTCAAAATGCGGAGAGGAGCTGAAAACTTCTTTGTCTTTTTCTTCTTCAGTTACATCCGTCCGTGTTGACATGACTTCATCCTGCAAAGCCGTTAACCATTCCGGCATTTCAAAACCAACTCCCATAGGCTCTTTGGCGAAATTTTCAATTTGTTCGTACAGTTCATCGAAAGCGGTTTTTGTACCTTCTTGGCGGGCTTGCCTTACGGCTTTCGGGACAAGACCGCACATTCGGTCAATCTGCAAGGGTCTTACAAAACGCTCCTGAAGCCGTTCATGAACACTCGGTAACCACATTCCATATTTTTCGCTTAACCGTGTATAACTTCGCAAATGTTCCTCCGCAGCATTAACACTTCGCCGTGCCACCGCCCGCTCCCATAACAACGCCGCATCATCACAACCAGTACGTATCATCGCATCATGAACCCAATACACCGGTTTAAGATTCCACGAAATCCGCTCATAACCAATTTGCACCCGAAGCATGTCCAATAACATATAAAGTTTTTCACCATGATCCGAATGAGTTGTTGTACTATTATAATCAACGTATTCCGAATAATTTTCCGCAATTGATTCAAAAATAATTTCCAACCGCGATACTGCTGTTTCCCAATCAATATGTTTATTATCAATATCTTCAAGCAATTTCGCCGCCATTTCCACTTCACCCTCATCCCGTTTGATTTTCTGGAGCGAACGGAGATAATTACCAACTCCTTGATGAAGCATTGCCCGAAGATTACCAAATCCCATATTTTGTTGCGTAAAAATGTCATGTCCATAACGTTGAATAAATTGTTTAATTTCGTCCCAATAAGTTCGATCAACAATTGATTCAATCGGTGAAATACGGATTTGGCGGCTGTGAGAAAGCCAACTTGCAAGAAGTTGTTCGATAATCCGTTCCATATATTCCACTAAGGCAACATTTTGAGAGTTTGCCTCCGGAGCGGACGATCTGGTAAACCGCCATTTTTTGGAAGAAATCGCAACACATTTTGTAATCGCCCGTGTTACTGTTTCGACAAGCCGGTCAAATTCTGTGATTGCGCCGGGACTGATCGTATTATTTTCTTCCATCTCCTGAATCGTTTCGAGTATTTGAAACGATTCTGTCAGAAGTCCCAAACGCGGTGCGTATTCCATCAACCGCATAATCGCCTGCTGAATACAACGGCAGCGGACAATATTCCAAGCAGGACCGCCGCGCGAAGTCGGAACATATAAAATTGTCTCTTGTGACAAAATTCGAAGCATCGGTTGCCAAAGTTTCCGCACCGCTTTAATGTCGTTACGAAAAATCGCATAATTCACATCAAGAACCGCTTTTTGCCATGACTCTGTTACATTATGCCAATGTTGTGAACCGAGATACGATTCCAGAATCATTTTGGCATCGCAAACTTCAACATGAGTCCAAATGATCCGATCAAGTAAAATTTCTTTCGTTCCGCGATGCCGGTCATATTCCAAAAGCGAATCCGCTGTTCCACGCGGCGGCGGAACACGGTAAGCGGATGCCCTGCGAAGTAATTCATCCAACCCGTTACAGTAAGTAACAATTTGAGAAAGCCATGAATTTAGATACAGTATCATATCCTGATGCAATACCGCATCCAACTCTTTCGGCTGCAATCCGGCAATTTTCTCCGTAACATATTTCCACAGTTTTGACATTGTTACAATGAACGTCAACCGATCACTAATCCGTTCCGTTTCAGCAACAATCTCGAAATCATCATCGTCGTTGAATCCGCCAGATGGATTAGGGGCGTCCATCAAGGAATCATCAATACCATCATCAGTTGTGTCTTGATAGGTTACACCTTCATAAGCCGCACCGTAAATAGAATCTTTCGGATGATAAGGTTCTTCGCTTGGCGGAAACAATTCGTCCAGCTTCGAGAAAACATCATCGTCCATATTATCAAAAGAATCACCCAACAACGGATCACGCGGTTTTTTCTTTCGCGGGTTTCGCGGCGATTTCCGATCATTTCTTCCCCCGTCTTCAAACATGTCATCACTCAACTCAATATCAGGAACATGCCAGTAATAATCAGCATTGGCTTCCGTAAAATCGAAAAACTTTTTTGTGTGCGTCCAGCGTTCCTGTAACGATAACGGCGGTTTTTCCTTTTTTGAAGAAAGTGAAACAGCGGCGGTATTGGAGGTTGAATTTGTTTTTTGTTCTGTATTTTTATTTTCAATTTCCTCTGTATTTTTCTGGGATTTCCAAAGTTGTTCCATCCAGCGCAAGGCAATAGAGTGAAATGTATAATCTCCTTCGGTCAACGGGATTTTTTCCGAATTACTTAACCAATGCATCATTAGAGCCATTGAAGCGACGGGGTCTTGTTGATCGAGTAAGGCTTCCGCCAGCAAGACGTAGGCTTTGGTTGATCTGAATCGATTCACATGCCGATTCCAAAACGCCACATCACCTGCTGCCGTACCGGCTTTGTACCACACCGCCAATGCCGTAGAAACAACTGTTGCAGACTCCCACGCTTCCAAACCGGAAAAACTTTCCAAACCGGAAACTTCTGTACTGCCGTATTGATCCCACCAACCGGCTAAATCACTCATTTTGTCCGAAAGATCGGTTTGTAAATTGCTATTTCCGGCGGCGGCAGCTTCTTTCTGGAGTCGGCTGTATAAATCAAAAATTTCCTCCAATAAATTGATTAAATCGTCCACACGATGATCGTGAATGGAGTTTTCAACCGTGTGAAACAGACTAAACGTAGAACCAAACCCCAGAATTGTCCACGGATCGACAATGGCTCCACAATTAATTCCGCGTCGAATAAGTTCTTCGATTTTCGGTAAATTTTCTGCGGCTTCTTCTAATTTTCCGTGATCAATTTGCAAATGAGCCTCCGTAATCAGACAATCGATTTGGGTCAACATTCGGGCGGAGGCAACTGAAATGATTTCCGTTTGATGTTGGGCGGATTCGGAATAGCCCATTCGCGCAAAAATTCGGGCTAAATGCATTCGTTGGAGTTGGTCGGCGCGGCGTTTTGCCAATTGGCGGTTCAAATCCTGACGGCAACCGCCAAATGGTTGAAAAAGCCGTTGTTTTTCTGCCAGAATGCGTTGTTTCATTTTGTCGGGAATTTTTTCGGTCAATTGTTCGTAAAACCGGTCACGGTATCCGGCAATAAGCGGCATTAAGTCGGTCAACGAAGTTTCCGAACTATAAGTGTGGGGAGTATCGCCGCAAACACCGGAACCCATTAACATTGTTCCTGCCAAAACAGCTCCGGCTTCATAAAGGAGTTCATCTTCGGGAATTGTGGCAGCTTCGGATTCTCCGGTGTAGGCATTTTCGATGCGGCGCAAAATTCCATCCACCGTAACCTGATGAATAACAAAACGGCAATAATATCCGTCCTTATCAATGAGATTGGGATCCCAAATTCCAAAATGATAGTTTGGTTTTCGGTTTACCGGATGGTCAAAATCGTAAGCCCGTGAATCAAGAACAAGTTCTTGAAGTCTTTTTACATCAAAACAGGCTTCGTAAAGAATTTGTGGATCTGTCTCGCGTAAAATTGCCAATGCTTGGTTGACGAGAGCCTGATATCTTCCGAATGCGGTTCCGATTCCATGAATGTGAAGCGGTATTGGTGCTGCCCATTCTTTTTCGTATGGTTGGTGTTTTTCTTCGCCTTCGAGAACCGGAACAGGACGATAACCGATATAATCATTCAGATCAGAGATAGTATTACGGACAATCCGTTCGGTTTCCGTCCAGGGGCTACCTTGCTGCAAAATCGTTTCAAATGTTTTTGCAAGAAAAAACGAATTGAAAAGATGTTCATTGGTTTGGTGAAATAAGAGATCGTAATGATATTCGCGGTATGCGTTCAACAAATGTTCCCGCACCAACTGCAAAACCAGCCCAGCCTGATCTTCAACACGAAACGCATCTGATTCTTGCGATAACCGAGACAATTCTTGTTCTAAATATTCGATAACTCGCAATGCCGAAAAAGATTTTTTCTCATTTTGTTCCGGTTTAACATGATCGACAATAGGGGTTACGGAACCGGATGTTGAATGAGGATTCGATTGTGCTAGTTGAGAGTAAATGGAGTTCAGGGCTTGAAAAAAGCGTATATCTCTGTTTCCAGAAGAGAAATTTAGATATCCAAGAACATCTTTAATCACATCGGGATTCGTTATATTGGACGAATCGGTTTTTAGAAACGGATTGTTCATTGGCTCGTTTCGGTAAAAAACATCGAATTGATGATATTGATAACGATTGAAATTTGGGTTGTCAATGCGGCGGCAGTCCGGCAAAATCGGTATTTAACTAACAGAGTTGGCGATAGTTATTTTGTGGTGATTTAGTGAACCCCAACACAAGACAACAATTCCGCCTTACTTTGACAACTTACTAATTATACAAAGCATAGTTTAGTCGAAAAGAACCACTGGTCTAGGGGGCAAGAATAAAGTTTGCCTAACCTTTTTCAAATTATCTGCAAGAAACCGAGTAATTTTCCTAGTGTTTACAGAGTGGTGTGTTCATTTAAGTAAACCAAAAGGTAGGCAACCGTAGGTGAGTGAAAGCCTTTCGCCGAAAGGTTTTCACCCATGGTTGTACCCGTTAGGTTTGTTATTGTGTTGTACGCTGTTGGTTTTCCATTTCCGTTCATCAACAGGGGCAAGTCGGCGTACTTGCCGACTTGCCGATAGTTTGGGACAGACAATTTTGAATCATTCCTTCCGTCAGTTTATATGGTAACTTCTAAAAACTAATATGTAGGAGGAACGCAGGCGTCTCGCCTGCCCTGTTTTTTTACAAAAAACGCCTAAAATTGCGGTCGAGACGACCGCGTTCCTTCTAACAATAAATTTTTACATTAGGTTTTTAGAAGTTTCCTTTAGATTTTTTTGCGTAATCAATGATTAAGTTTAACTCAATATTCGCAAAAAAATTGGGAAAGTAGAATTTAGTAGAATGAATAATCTCTACAAATATTCAACTGAATAATTACATCAGGGAACTTCTAAAAACATCAGGAACGCAGTCGTCTCGACTGCACATTGCCTATAAAAAGTGCAGGCGAGACGCCTGCGTTCCTAAAAAAATGAGTTTTTAGAAGTTCCCATCATAATTAACCCAATAATTACCATTTTTTAACAATAGAAAGCAAAATATAAAATGAAAAATATAAAACAAATTTGTTTGTGTAACTTTATTCTGATAACGATCATTTTGTCTGTTATCGGTTGTACTCG